>JBOICL010000260.1:0-39135 GCA_050740055.1 Stenotrophobium sp. | reverse complement strand
ACGCCGCCACCACGCCCTGGGGCCTGAAAGTCACGCGCATCGAGATCAAGGACATCCGCCCGCCCGCCGATCTGGTCGAGAGCATGGGCCGGCAGATGAAGGCCGAGCGCGACAAGCGCGCCGCGATTCTGGAAGCCGAGGGCCTGAAGCAATCCGCCATCCTCAAGGCCGAAGGCGGGCGCCAGGCGCAGATTCTCGCCGCCGAGGGCGAAAAGCAGCAGGTGATCCTCGACGCCGAGGGCCGCAAGGAGGCCGCGTTCCGCGCCGCCGAGGCGCGCGAGCGTTCCGCGGAGGCCGAGGCCAAGGCAACCACGATGGTGTCGCAGGCTATCGTCAAGGGCGACGTGCAGGCACTCAACTATTTCGTCGCCACCAAGTACATCGAGGCGCTGTCGAACATCGCCACCAGCCCCAACGAGAAGCTGGTGCTGATGCCGCTGGAAGCCGGCAGCGTGATCGGCGCGCTCGGCGGCATCGCCGAACTGGCCAAGAAGGCCGGCGTGCCGCAGGCCAAGTGAAGCGGAGACGCGCATGGACTTTACCGGCATCGTGTTCTGGCACTGGTGGGTCGCGGGACTGATCCTGCTGATCATGGAAGCCTTCATGCCCGGTGCGGTGTTCCTGTGGATGGGTATTTCCGCGTTTGCCGTCGGCCTGCTGACCTGGATCGTCCCGGCGCTGGGCTGGCAGGTCGAGTTCGTGCTGTTCGGCGTGCTGTCGGTGGCCAGTTTCTTCGCCTACCGCAAGTACAAGAAAGTGCCCGTCACCGACAAGCCGACGCTCAACCGCCGCGGCCAGTCCTACGTGGGCCGCGTGTTCGCGCTGAGCGAGGCCATCGTCAATGGCAGCGGCAAGGTGCGGGTGGACGACAGCCAGTGGCGCGTCGTCGGCGCGGACGCGCCGGCCGGCAGCCGCGTGCGCGTGACCGGCGCGGATGGCACGACCCTCAAAGTGGAGCAGGCCGATTAGCACCGAACCCGAACAGAAGGCGCCGGCCCAGCCGCATCACGTGGCCGGCCTGGTCGTGGAGGCGCGCGAGAAGCTCTACAGCTTTGGCGAGGAGCTGGCGCACGCCATCACTCACGGCCTCGGCGCCCTGCTCGGCGTCGCTGGGCTGGCGGTGCTGGTGGCGCGCGCGACGCTCTACGGCAACGCGCGCGCGATCACCGCGGTCGCCATTTTCGGAGCGGCGATGGTGCTGATGTACACGGCCTCGGCGCTGTATCACAGCATTCCGCTGCCGGCCGCCAAGCGCGTGCTGCGCGCGGTGGACCACTCGATGATCTACCTGCTGATCGCCGGCACCTACACGCCGTTCAATCTGGTCACGCTCTACGGCGCCTGGGGCTGGAGCCTGTTCGGCGTGACTTGGGGACTGGCGCTGGCCGGCGTGATTTTCAAGATTTTCGCCACCGGCAAATTCGAGAAGCTGTCTCTGGCCATCTACCTGGGCATGGGCTGGTGCGTGGTCATCGCGATCAAGCCGCTGCTGCATGCGCTGCCCACCGGCGGCCTGATCCTGCTGCTGGCCGGCGGCCTGAGCTACAGCGGCGGCGTGGCTTTTTACGTCTGGGAACGCCTGCGCTACCACCACGCCATCTGGCATGTGTTCGTGCTCGGCGGCACCGTGTTCCACTTCTTCGCGATCCTGTTTTACGTGCTGCCTGCGCCACCCGCTTGAGCTTGAATACGCGCACTGCTCTCTTATTTTATTGATTAAAATTTAATTAAGTCAATGTAATAAAACAATATATGCCACGGCCCGCGCCTGAGCGGGTGACTGCACCAAGACAGAAAAAGGGAGAAAGTCATGACCAAGCCCGCAGACAGTCCCTATCTCGTTGCTGACGACGGCAAGTTCCGCGTCAAGGACGCCGCCACCGCTTCGCCCAGGGACGCGCCCGACAAGGAGCAGCGCAAGGCGCGCCTCGACGAACTGGTGCAGGAACTCGCCGAACTGCAGCGCATCCTCTACGCCCGCGATCACCACGCCGTTCTGCTGATCTTCCAGGCGATGGATGCAGCGGGCAAGGACAGCACCATCCGCGCGGTGTTTTCAGGCGTCGATCCGGCGGGCTGCGAGGTGACCTCGTTCAAGCGCCCGGTCGATGCGGAACTCGCCCACGATTTCCTCTGGCGCACCACCCTGCGCCTGCCGCAGCACGGCCGCATCGGCGTGTTCAACCGCAGCTATTACGAGGAAGTGCTGGCGGTGCGCGTGCACCCGGAATTCCTCGACGCGCAGAAGCTGCCGCGGGTGCCGAAGAAACTGGACGAACTGTGGCAACAGCGCCACGAATCGATCCGCGACCACGAGCAGCACCTCGCGCGCAGCGGCACGGTGATCCTCAAGTTCTGGCTCAACGTCTCGCGCGCCGAGCAGCGCGCGCGCCTGCTGGAACGGCTGGAGGAACCGCAGAAAAACTGGAAGTTCGAGGAAGGCGACCTCGCTGAACGCGCGCACTGGCAGGACTATATGGCGGCCTACGAGGAGACGCTCAGGGAAACCTCGCGCCCTTGGGCGCCGTGGTACGCGATCCCTGCCGACAGCAAGTCCTACATGCGCATGACCGTCGCCGAGATCCTGGTGCGCACGCTGCGGTCGCTGGATCTGAAATACCCGGTGCTGGCGAAAAAGGAGCTGGCGAAGTTTGGCGAGATGAAGGCGGAGTTGCTCAAGCAGCGCTAAGCGTTATCCAGCGGCAGGTGGTGGATGTGCGTGCCGCGCTGGTTGCGCTTGGCCAGTTCCAGCATCGCCGCTGCCACATCTTCCGCCCGCACCGCGCGGTATTTTTTCAACGAACCACGCAGCAGCGGCGACAGCGCGGGCATGAGGCGCTGCGCCGCGCGCTCTCCCATGCGCGGCTCGCCGCGAGCGCCCAGCAGCAGCGAGGGTCGCAGGATGTGCACACTCTCGAATCCCACGGCGGCGGCGTCCGACTCCATGCGCGCTTTCACACGGCTGTAGAAGGCCGGTGAGGTCGCCGAGGCGCCGGCGGCGGAAATCACCAGGAACTGTTTCGCGCCCTGTGCCTTGGCCGCGCGCGCGAGGTCCAGCACCATGCCGTAGTCCACGCGCTCGAAGGCCGCTTTCGATCCCGCCGTCTTCAGCGTAGTGCCCAGGCAGCAGAACACGTCGTCGGCGCGCAGCTGCTCTCCTAGCGCGTTCAGGTCGCTGAAATCGGTGATGAGGGTTGTGATGCGCGCATCGTCCAGCGCCAGCGGCCGGCGCGTCAGCAGCTTGATCTGCGTGTAAGCGTCTCCGGCCAGCAGGCGTTGCACAAGCTGCGCTCCCACCAGGCCGGTGGTGCCGGCAATCAGGGCGATGCGTGACATGTGCGGGGACTCCATGGGGAAATTGCGGCCAGTTTAGACCAACACACGTCGCCGTCTCCGGCGGTTCTGCTCAGGGCAGGCCCTGGAAATACGCGGTCTGCGTGCTGCGTACGCCCAGCGGCGCGCTGCCCTCGCTCCAGATCAGCCGGCGGCCGGTGTGGTCGAAGAAGAATTCCGGAATCACGGCATGGTCGTCGGTCAGCCGCCGCAGGCTGCGCGTGTGGAGATCGAGCAGGTAAAGATCGGTCTCGAACAGGGCCTGCGAAACATCCGCGGGCGCCACCGCCGCGAAGAACAGGCCCGGGTAGAGGATGCCGTCGAGTCCCAGCGGCAGGTCGGGCACTCCGAGCGCCTGCTCCAGCGCGGTCTGCAGGTTGTAGACGCAGGTGGTGCAGGCGCGGCTGGACATGAAGATCACCGCCGACATGTCCGGCGTGAACAGCGCCTGCTCGTTCCACGACGGAGTGCCGCCGGTGACGCGCTCGACCAGCGGGTGCAGCGGCGTCGCGCCCTGGCCGGCGAGGCGCAGGTAATAGACCTGCTGGTTGTCGCCGGGGTCCGAATACTGGAACAGGAAGCCACTGTTGTCCGGTGCCCACAGCTCGGTCTCGTAAACCTCGCCGCGCGGGCCCACGATCACCGTGTTCTCCAGATGCGGCGGATGCACGCCGTCATCGACGAAGTCGGCGACGCGCATGGTGAATTCGCTGTTGTTGAAGTTGTCGGTGACAAAATTACTGCCCAGGCGCACCCACGCGATCCGGCTGCCATCGGGCGACCAGTAGGCATGGAAGTCGTCCGACAGCACGCCGGAAAGGCCCGGCCCGGTGAGTTGCACCGGACACGAGCCGTCCGGGCGCATCACCCAGAGTGCGTCCTGTGCAATGCCCAGGCCGCTGTCGAGGCCGGCCTCCACAACGTGTCCACGGGTCGACTCGAACATAATCCAGTCACCCTGCGAGCGCATCTGCGGCAGGCCATTGTCGCCGGTATCGCCGGACTGCTGGCAGGTGAGGCAGTGGGCGTCGCTGCCGTCGAGCTTAGTGTTATAGAGATTCAGGAAGCCGCCATTGATACCGGCCAGCACGCGGCCATCCAGCGTCCATGACGGCGCCTGGTTGAAGCTGTAGGAATTCTGCGTCTGAACGAACGGCGCGCTCGTGTACGGACTGATCGCGTCTGAAACCAGGGCGTGATCGGACAGCGTCCAGTTCGCGACCGGCAGATTCTGGTCGTTTTCAAAGGCTGTCGGGCTGAGGCAACGCGCTGGCAGGTCGTGGTAGCTGCCGGGAACACTGGTATCGGCGCTGGCCGAGATACCGCTTGTTGAAACCGGCGTGGAGCTGCTGCCGCAACCTTGCAGGATGCAGGCGGCGAGCAGACACATCAGCGCGGTTGCGCAGCCCTGAACTGCAGTAGTCGGGCACATTCTTTATTCCGTCGCTTGAGCGCCGCGCTCAGTCAGCGTGCGTGCGCGGTTCAGCGCTGCCCGGCACAAAACGCCCTCGCCGCCGCCAGCCTGCAGCGCCCAGTAGCACCATCAGCAGCCAGATATCGACGGCACCGCCGCCGCTGTCGGAACCGGACGAGCCGGTAGGGCTGCCAGAGCTGCTGCCGGAACTCCCGCCGGAGCTTCCAGAACCGCTGCCCGAGCTTCCCAATCCGCCGCTCGAACTGCCACTGGAACCGCTGCCTGAACTGCTGCCGGAACTGCCTCCCGATGAAGATGAACTGCTGCTGCCCTGCGCCGGGCACCAGGGATTGGTTGGTACGCCCGCGCAGGGATCGGGCATCGTGGTCTGGTTGTGCGGGATCGCCATCAACTGGATTTTGGTCTGTCGCGGGTAGTTGGCGACGGCGGTGGTGGGGCAGCTGAACAGCGCCTGAGTATTGCAGGCGACCTGTATTCCCAGCGGGCTGGTCAGCGGGTCGCCGGTATTGGGCTGGCCGCAGGTGCCGTGGGTGGTCTGGATCAGGAGCGGCTCGCTGCTCAGGGTGCCGCTGGTATCCGCGTTGTCGTGCCAGCAGTTGCCGGGGTCATTGGGATCGGTCAGCTCGGCGACATCGCCGTTGGTGAGGTTGCCGAAGCCACCATTGTTCATGAACAGGTTGGCGCTGACCTCGTTGCCGAAGGCATTGAACAGGCAGTACAGATCCGGGACATTGATGCCGGCCGAACAGTCCGGCTGCTTGTCGGTTCCGGGTGCGGGGGCAGGCGTGCCGCCGGGCGGTTCCGGCGTGTCGGGGAACAGCGTCAGCAACACGCCCCAGGCGCCGTTGTTGGAGATGATGTTCTGGGTGACGATGTCGTTGCGTCCGCCGGCGATGACCAGACCCGAACCCACCGGCCCCTCCCCGGTCAGTCCCACCTTCGGCACATTGGGGTTGTTGTTGTCGTGAATGAAGTTGTTGCGGAACACCGTGCAGTTGCCGGTGCCGGTCGGGCCGGTGGTGACGCCGCTGGGGCAGGCGCCGTTCTGCGGCGGTGGCGGATCGCCGGAGCTTTGCGTGTTGGTGACGATGCCGGCGTTGTTGTGATCCCATTCCGAGTTCTGGATGATCAGGTTGCCGCCGGAATTGGTGCCGGAATAGCCCAGCGAATTGTTCTCGGCGTGGCCGTCGTCGATCAGCGCGTTGCAGTTGGGGCAGGCGCCGATGTAGTAGCCGGAGTCGGCCATGTTGCTGGCGTAGCTGTGCTTGAACCAGCCGGGTCCGTCTGAGGTAGAGGTGAACAGGCCGTAATTGCCGAAGTGGCTCTGGTCGAAGTAACTCGACGAGGTGGTCAGGTACTGTCCATACCAGCTGTGCATCACGATAGGCGTCATGTCCTCCCCGCCGTCGAACCAGACTTGGTTGCCGTTGCCGTCTAGGCCGCTGCCGACGAAGTTGCACACGGTCAGGTTCTCGATCCAGACGCCGCTGGTGCGGTACACCCACACGCCGTTGCGGCCCTGAGCGTTGCCGTTGGCGTCCTTGGGGCCGAAGTTCTGATCTGCCATCGCCGAAGAGCAGGGCGTGGAAGCTGTCGCAAGAGTGCCGTCGATGATGGTGGCGTTGCGATCCATGCCGCGGATGTAAATATTGGGCGTGGTGACATAGATGCCGGCGAGGCCGCCATCGCCCGTCGGATGCCAGTCGCCTGGCGCGATCAGGACGTAGTCGCCCGGCTGCGCCGCGTTCACCGCGGTCTGAATGTCGGTGTACTGGCCCGCGATGCCATTGAATGTGCCGACCCGCAGCACATTGGGCTGAGAGGTTTGCGCCAGCGCGGGCGGCGAGAAAGCCACGGCAGCAGTCAGGAGCAGAACGGAAACACCGGCACAGACGCGGGCGCATGACATCAAGCCCCGCAGTTTGTTGCTTTTCATCTTTTCCTCTCCTTCCCGCGCACCGCGCGGGTATGGCCGCGTTCTTTATATGCTTAAAGAGCTTCCGCGCAAAGCCCTGCGGCCGCGTGAAATCCTCTACAGTCCAGCGTGCGGCGGGGTATATTTGCGCGCAGAATTATTTAAAACTAGGGAGCAGTCATGTCGGGGTGGCTGGTTATGGTAGGCATCGCGGGCGGTCATATGGCGGCGTCGCTGGTGCAGACGTTGCTGCACCGCGCGATGGGGCACGGCGCGCTAGGGGGGCTGGTGCGGGCGCGCCATGTGGACGAACATCACAGCATCTATTCCGCCCGTAATCTCGAAGCATCGCACTACAGCGATGAGGAAAAGAGCCTCTCGGTTTTCTATCTGATACCGGCGGGCATGATGATCCTGCCGGTCTTCCTGTTTTTCGTGCCTGCTTTCGCGATTGGTTTTGCGGCCGGGCTGGGTCTGTCCTACCTCGCGCATATCTACCTGCATGCACAGTATCACCTCACCCATCCGAAATTCGGGCATCACGGCTGGTTCCGCAAATTGCGCGACCTGCACATGGTTCATCACCTCGATCAGGGACGGAATTTTGCGGTGATTGACCTCTACTGGGACAAGCTGATGGGCACCTTCCGCGGCGCAGGGGCCAACGACGGCGCGGATGGCGGATGGCAGTGAACGCGGGCAGCCTCGTGATCCTCCCGATCGCGGGAATCGGTCTGTATTACCTGACCACGCTGATGATCTGGCTTGGCCATTACCTGCCGCACCGTCCCGATAGCCGCATGCGGCAGTTCCATCTAGGCGGGCATCACACGCACTACCCGGATTCCCGGCACGCGCGCAGCGAGCGCTTCCACTACGGAAAAGGCCGCAACGACAGCCTGGTGCCTCAACTGCCCTGGCTGATCGGACTCGCCACAGCGCTGTGGATCGCTTTGCCGGCAGGGTTGGTGTGGGCCGCGATGCTGGAACTGTCGCTGATCACGGCGGCGCACAGCTACGTGCACCTGCATTTTCATCTTGGCGGCACCTGGCTTTCGCGCTACGCCTGGTTCCGCCGTGCGCAGGCCACGCACGATATCCACCATGACCGCGATGTGAACTTCATGGTCGCCGACCATTTCTGGGACCGGTGTTTCGGCACGTTTGAACGCCCGGCGGCCGGAGCGGCGTAAACTGCCGGCAACCGTCGTGGGAGCATCGTCGTTGGCCTATCTCGATTTTTTCCCGGTTCCACTGAGTGCGCAGACGACAATCGTTTTGTCTGTCGCGGTCGGCATGACCATGGCCGGGATGGCGATCGCATTCATCCTGGCGGAGCCAAAGTCGCCCATTACCCGTGCATTTTCCGTGGCCTTTGGCGTATCGGGTCTGGCGGCGATCACGGAGATCGCGGCGGTTTATATGTATCCCCAGGGCAGCGCTATCCCGTGGTTTGCGCGGTTCCCGTTTTTTTTCACCATCAGCACGGCGGCCTATCCGCTATGGCTGCTACGCGTCGCGCACACTGCGCAGCCCACACCGCGCGCGATGTTGTGGATCACGCGCTGCGTGCGGCTGCAATGGGTGATGATAGCGGCCTACTTCGTCTTTGCCAGCATCTACGCCGATGCGCGCCTGCACGAATTCTATTTCAGCCTGGGCAAAAAGGAATTCCTGCCGAGCACGGGATCAAGGATTCTTGCCGCGCTGACGACCGCGGGGACGGTGAATCTCACCATCGCCGGCGCCATCCTGTTCACACAGCGCATCGACCCGGCCGAACGCAGGCGCGTACTGGCCTTCGCGCTCTCGTTTTTCTTCCTCGGCGGCGTGTTCCTGCTGCCGGCCGGGTATAACCTGCTGATCTGCCTGTTCGGCGTGCTGATTTTCCTGGTCGGCGCCATGCGCTACAACGTCATGCAGGGCGAAAGTGGCCAGTTCATGAGCCGCTTCCTGTCGCCGCAGGTTGCGGAACTGGTGCGGCGCAAGGGCCTGGCCTACACCATGCAGCCGCAGGTGCTGGACATCACCGTGATCTGCTGCGACCTGCGCGGCTTCACCCACTTTTGTCAGATGCTGGCCTCGGAACAGATCATCACGCTGCTGAACGAGTACTACGACGCGGTGGGGGCGGTGGTCGCGGAGTCCGGCGCCACGATCAACAACTATGCGGGCGACGGCATCCTCATCCTGATGGGCGCGCCGCTGCCGGTGCCGGGTCATGCGGGGCAGAGCCTGGATCTGGCGCGGCGGGTGCTGGAGGCGGCCAAGGCGGTCACGCGCCGCTGGACTCAACCCGACGCGCAGCTCGGTGCCGGCCTGGGCTTGGCAAGCGGGAGGGTGACGGTGGGCGCGATTGGCTCGCGTTCGCGCATGGAGTACACCGTGGTAGGGCAGGCCGTGAATTTGGCATCGCGTCTGTGTTCGCACGCACGCGACGGGGAAATCCTGGTAGATGCGCGCACCACCGAACTGGCGGGAATGAATGGACTGGAATCGCACGGCAGCCTGAGCATCAAGGGCATGCACGAGCTGCCGTGTTTTGTCGTGACCGGCAGCGAGCGTAATGCTCCGGCATTCACGCAATGATCTTCGCGGCCCTCTCAATCCGCTGCCTCCCGCCATGAGCTTTGAACTGCACCCGCGTCTCGCGGCCGACACCGTCACGGTGAACGAGCTGCCGCTGAGCCGGCTGCTGCTGATGAACGACAGCCAATATCCCTGGTGCATCCTGGTGCCGCGCCGCGAGGGCCTGCGTGAAATCTACGAATTGAGCGAGGCCGATCAGTTGCAGCTCTGGCGCGAGTCGGCGCAGCTATCGCGGGCGCTGATGGCGGAGTTCCGCGGCGACAAGCTTAACGTTGCGGCGCTCGGCAACATGGTGCCCCAGTTGCATGTGCATCACATCGTGCGCTTTGCCGGCGATGCCGCCTGGCCTGCGCCCGTGTGGGGCCGGCTGCCGGCGCAAGCTTACGAGGCGGCGGCATTGGCGCAGCGCATCGAGGCGATCAGGCGCGCGGTCGCGGCGTGAGACGAGCACCCGCCCGCGACACGGCGTTTTTGCGAAGCAAAACGGGTGCGGGAGCGGACGGTAGGGTGCCGACCTTTGCAGGTTGCGGGCTTCGGGTGCCTCCCGCGCCCATTGCCCTTCGGGCAAGCACCGTGTCGGCACCCGCTCTTGCGGGAAACATGGAAGATACTGTTAAAATATGTATAACTATTACAATATAAGTAAATATAAAATAACATATCCTTCAAGGAAAACGCAGAGCGGGTGACACCGCAAACAGGATGTGACGTGGAAAGCATCAAGCCCAAGCAAGGATTTGCGCCCAACCTGATTCCGGATTTCTGCCGCGGCCCGATGCTATTCTCGGTGGCGCTGGCGATGGAACTGGTGGCGCTGACGCTGACCCTGCTCAGCAGCGTCACCGGCGAGCAGGTGCTGTACTTCCTTGCGCTGGTATCGCTGTATCTCCAGTGGATCGGCCTGTGCGGCGCGGCGGCGCTGTGCTGGTCGCGGCGCTGGCTGCACATGGCGCGGCCGCAGCTGGTGTTCTTCCTGTGCTGGGCCATGCTGGTGGCGATGGTGGTGCTGATCAGCGATGCCGCCTACATCGCCGGCACCAAGCTGCCGCTGTATCCCGGTTTTCCCTCGGAGCCGAAACTGGAATTCATTTTCCGCAACGCCAGCGTCGCCGCCATCGTCTCGCTGCTGCTACTGCGCTATTTCTGGTCGCGCCACGACTGGCAGGAACAGGTGCGCGCCGAGGGCGAGTCGCGCTACCAGGCGCTGAACGCGCGCATCCAGCCGCACTTCCTGTTCAACTCGCTCAACAGCATCGCCGCGATGATCGCGATCAAGCCGGCCGAGGCCGAGCAGATGGTGGTGGACCTGTCCGACCTGTTCCGCGCCAGCATGGAAAAGCGTTCGCAGGTGGCGCCGCTGTCCGAGGAGATCGAACTGGTGCAGGCCTATCTGCGCATCGAAAAGGCGCGACTGGGCGACAAGCTTCGCGTCGAGTGGCAGGTGCCCGACGAACTGCTGGTGTGGCGCGTGCCCAAACTGGTGATCCAGCCGCTGGCGGAAAACGCCGTGCACCACGGCGTCTCCAAGCTGCTGGGAACCGGCGTGATCCGCATCCGCGCCAGCGAGGTCGACAGCCGCCTGGTGGTCGAAGTGGAAAATCCACTGCCGCCCGACGACGCCGAGGAAAAACACGGCAACCGCATCGCCGTGGACAATATTGCCCAGCGCCTGCAACTCATTTACGGTGACGGTGCGCTGCTGGAGCTGGGGCGCGACCGCAGCATGGACGGACCGGTATTCCGCGCGCGCCTGAGCCTGCCGCTGACGCCGCGCTCACAGGAAACAGGGGAGAGCACATGAGAGTGGTGATCGTGGACGACGAACCGCTGGCGCGCGAACGCCTGCGGCGGCTGCTGGGCGAGTTCCCCGGCTACGAAGTGGTCGGCGAAGCCGGTGACGGCGAAACCGCGCTGGATGTGATCGACGAAGAGGAGCCGGATTTGGTGCTGCTCGACATCCGCATGGGCGGCATGGACGGCCTGCAGGTCGCGCGCCAGCTCGCCGAACTGGAGCTGCCGCCGACGGTGATTTTCACCACCGCTTACTCCGAGCACGCGCTGTCCGCCTTCGACGCCAGCGCGCAGGGTTACCTGCTCAAGCCGATCCGGCTGGAGAAGCTCAAGGAAGCGCTGCTGCGCGTGCGCAAGCCGACGCGCGCGCAGAAACCAGCGATGGCGCAGCCGGCGGCGGATGCGCGGCCCAGGCGCGAGTTCGTGCTCGCCACCACGCGCGACGGCCTCGTGCGCATACCGGTCGAGGACATCATCTATTTCCTCGCCGACCAGAAATACACCACGGTCTGCCATCTCCACGGCGAAGTGCTGATCGAGGAATCGCTGAAGACGCTCGAAGACGACTTCGTGCCCTGGTTCCTGCGCGTGCACCGTAAAGCGCTGGTGGCGACGCGCTTTATCGCCGGCCTGGAGCGCGATCGCCAGGGCGACCAGCAGCACCGGCTGCGCATGAAGCACTCCGCGCGCGCGCTGCCGGTGTCGCGCAGACGCTTGGCCGAGGTGCGGCGGTTCCTTACGGGAGACGAAAAAAAGGAGACGTAGAGACGGGAGACGAGAAACGAAAGATGCAGAATTCGGTATCTTTACCGTCTCCCGCCTCCCGTCTCCCGTCTACCATGCTTCTCCGCATCGCCACCCGTGAATCCCCGCTGGCCCTGTGGCAGGCGCGCCACGTGCAGACGCTGCTGGAACGTGCGCATCCCGGGCTGGGCGTGACCCTGCTGCCGATGACCACCAGCGGTGACCAGATGACCAGCGCGCCGCTGTCCAGCGCGGGCGGCAAGGGCCTGTTCGTCAAGGAACTGGAACAGGCCATACTCGAAGGCCGCGCCGACATCGCTGTCCACTCGATGAAGGATGTGCCGGCGCAGCAGCCGGAGGGTCTCGCGCTGGCAGTGTTCATGGAAGGCGAGGATCCGCGCGATGCGTTTGTCTCCAACCGTTATCAGAATCTCGACGAGCTGCCGCGGGGCGCCTGCATCGGCACCTCCAGTCTGCGCCGCCAGACGCAGTTGCGCGCGCTGCGGCCTGATCTGGTGGTGAAAGATCTGCGTGGCAACGTCGGCACGCGCCTGCGCAAGCTCGACGAAAATCAATACGACGCCATCCTGCTCGCGCACGCAGGTCTGTCGCGCTTGGGCTTGGCGGGCCGCATCCGCGAAAGTTTCGCGGTGGAGCGTTTCATTCCCGCCGTCGGCCAGGGCGTCATCGGCATCGAATGCCGCAAAGGCGATGCCGCCACGCGTGACCTGCTCGCACCGCTGCATCACGAAGACTCCGCCGCGCGTCTGCGCTGCGAACGGGCACTCAACAGCCGTCTCGGCGGCGCCTGCCAGGTGCCGGTCGCTGGCCACGCGCGCATCCAAGGTTCAAAGCTGCATCTGCGCGCGCTGGTCGGCGCGCCGGACGGTTCGCGCCAGGTGCGCGGCGAGATCGAAGGCGATGCCGCGCAGGCCGAGGCGCTGGGCGTTCAACTGGCCGAACGTCTGCTCAAAGAGGGCGCGCGGGAAATTCTCGCCGGCCTGGGCCTCGCGGTCTGAAATGCAGTACGCGGACGTTCCGGGCAGTGCCGCGCAGCTTCCGCAAAGCCTCGCGGGCCTGCGCGTGCTGGTGACGCGCCCCGCGCACCAGGCCGACAATCTCTGCCGTCTGATTGCAACGCTGGGCGGCAGACCGCTACGCCTGCCGCTGTTGGACATCGTTCCCGTGCCGCATGCCGCCGGCGCGCAGCGCCTGCTGGATGCCGCGCGCGGATTCGACTGGTGGATATTCACCAGCACCAACGCCGTGGAATACGCACGCAGTCTGGCGCAGGGCGACTGGCCCGCGCAACTCGCGGCGGTCGGTCTGGCGACTGCGGCGGCGCTGGAAGCCGGCGGCCACGTGGTCACCACTCCGCTGGGCGCCTATTCCAGCGAAGGCCTGCTGGAACTGCCGCAGTTTCAGGAAATTGCCGGGCAGTCCATCCTGCTCGTCACCGGTGAAGGCGGACTGGAAGCCCTCGCGCCGGTCCTGCGCGCGCGTGGCGCACGGGTCGAGGTGGCGGCGGTTTACCGACGCGTGCCGCTGCCCTACGCGGGCGAGCGCGTGGCGGAGCTGTTGCGCGCCTGCGATGTCATCGTCATCTCCAGCGGCGAAGCGCTGGAGCACCTGCTGCGGCTGGCGCCGCCGGAGGCGCAGGCGATGTTGCGCAGGAGGCAACTGGTTGTGCCGGGCCCGCGTATGGTAGAAAAAGCGACTCAACTGGGGTTTCGCGCGCCGCTCATGCCTGAGAAGATGTCGGACGCAGGCATCGTTCACGCACTGGAGCGGGCGCATACCCCCAAGCAGGCCACATGACCGAAAACGAAACTGTACAAACCGCGAGTCCCCGGCCGGCTCGACGCTGGCTGCCGCTGCTGATTCTGCTGCTGCTGGCGCTGATGGCCGCAGGCGGCTGGCTGCTGTTCAACTTCCTGCGCCAGGAAACCGCGCAGGTGCAGAACCTGACGCGCGATTTCAACGCGCTGGAACTGCAAAGCGGCCGCCTCGACAACCGCATCGCCGATATCGCCGAGGCGCAGCGGCGCAACAGCACCGATGTCGCCGCCTTCGGCACACGCCTCGACGAGCAGAACGCCGCGGTGGCCAAGCTCAGCGAGCAGTACCAGGGCGGCCGCGTGCGCGTGGAGCTGACGACCGCCGAGCAACTGCTGATGAGCGCCAACGACAGTCTGCTGCTGGAGCATGACGCCGCCGCCGCGCTCACCGCGCTGGCGCTGGCGGACGACCGCCTCGGCGCGCTCGGCGAGCCACGCCTGTTCAACGTGCGCCGCGCCATCGCGGAGGAACGCGCCGCGCTGCAGGCGGTGCCGCAGGCCGATCTCACCGCCGCCGCGCTGACCTTCTCCAGCCTCATCAGCCGCGTGTCGCGCCTGCCGCTGCGCGCCCGCGTGCCGGATCATTTCGAGGCGCGGACGCAGCAGGTGAATGTGCCCGCGGACGCCGGCTGGGCGCAGCGCGGCTGGGCCAGCATCAAGCAGGCCCTGAGCAGCATCTTCGTGATCCGCCGCAACAACGGCCCGGCGCCGCGCCTGCTGCCGCCGGACGAGGAGGCGCTGGTGTACCAGATACTGGCGATGAAGCTGGAAGGCGCGCGCATCGCGATGCTGCGTCGCGATTCCACCAGCTACCGCGATCTCTGCGATTCCGCCTCGGCCTGGCTGCGCGACTATTTCCGCGCCGATGATCCCGGCGTGCTCGCCGCGCAGGCCGAACTGGAGCGGCTGCGTCCGCTGCAACTGAACCCGCCGCTGCCCGACATCAGCCGCAGCCTGGAACTGCTGCGCGCGCAGATCGAACCGGGCGTCCGATGATCCGCTTCTACCTGCTGGCCCTGGCGGTGCTCGCGGCCGGTGCGGGCGCCGCGTTCTACCTGCATGCGGAAACCGGCTACGTGCTGGTCAGCTACCGCGACTGGATCGTGGAAACCTCGCTGCTGGGCCTGGTGGTGGGCGTCGCCGCCGCCGTACTGTTCGTCTATTACGGCTTCAAGTTGCTGTCCGTAGGCATTCGCCTGCCGGACATCATCCGGCGCAGCCTCGAACGCCGCCGCGCCGAGCGCGCGCGCGATTCCTTCGAGGCCGGCCTGCTGCAACTGCTGGAAGGCCACTGGAAGCGCGCCGAGATCGAACTCGTGCGCCGCGCCGCCGATCATCACGCCAGCCATCTCAACTATCTCGGCGCCGCGCGCGCCGCGCAGCGCGTGGGCGCGGGCGAGCGCCGCGACCACTACCTGCGGCTGGCGATGCAGAACGCGCCGGAACTGGAATTCGCCGCGCAACTGACGCAGGCCGAACTGCAACGCGAACGCGGCGAGCACCGGCTGGCGCGCGATACCGCGCTCAAGCTGCGCCGGCAGCATCCCGATCATCCCTACGCGGTGGAACTGCTGGCCGAGTCCTACGCCGCCACCGGCGAATGGGAGCCGCTGCGCCAGTTGCTCGCCGATACTGCGAAGCTCGACGCGCTGGCGCCGGAGCGCTACCGCGAACTGATGCTGCGCGCACTCGGCGAACTGACATCGAGCGCGGTGCGCGATGCGCGGCTGGACCGCCTCAAGGCGATCTGGGAAGCGGCGGGCGAGCGCTTCCGCGCCGAACCGCAACTGCGCGACGGCTATGCGCGCGGGCTCGCGCGCCTCAACGCCGAAGCCGATGCGCTGTCGCTGATTACGGCGACGCTGAACAAGGAGTGGGATGCCGGTCTCGTGCTGCTCTACGGCAGCCTGCACGAAGCTGACGCGGTGAGTCATCTGGCCACCATCGAGCAATGGCTGGGGCGCTATGGCGAGAAACCCGAACTGCTCGCGACCGCCGGTCGCGTGTGCCTGCGCAACAAGCTCTGGGGCAAGGCGCGCAGCTATCTGGAAGCAGCCCTGCGCCTGACGCCGACACCGGCGGCGTATCTGGCGCTGGCACAGCTTTGCGAACAGACCCAGAACCCCGATGACGCCGCGAAGTTCTATCGCCAGGGACTGGATCTCGCCGCGCAGGGGTGAGCCGTCATGGTTGCGCAATGTAACCATTGAGCCAATCCGGGGCACTCACTGCTGAGTGTCGGCCGAATGAGGGCGCCGTGCCAATCGCGCAGGTCAACCATTTGGCTTCCGGCGCGTTATTTCAGCTTCCCTGCAGTGTGCGGCGGGTTGCTTCGAGAATAATGGTTGCGCCGGGCGCTCAAGGCCCGGATCAAGTCTTCAGGAGAGCGTCATGCGTGTCAGTCAGTTGATTTGCGTCGCAGGTCTGGCGGTTCTGCTTAGTGCCTGTGGCAATAACAGTTCGACAGCTCAAAGTGGGGGCTCTAGCTCCAGCTCCAGTTCAGGTTCCGGCTCCAGCTCTGGTTCCGGCTCCAGCTCCAGTTCAGGTTCCGGCTCCAGCTCTGGTTCCAGCTCCAGTTCAGGTTCCAGCTCCAGTTCAGGTTCCAGCTCCAGTTCAGGTTCCAGCTCCAGCTCAGGTTCCAGCTCCAGCTCCAGCTATGGCGGCATCTCAGTAACCTGTGCGACGCCGCTGCCGCCGACGGCCATCAACTCGTCGATCACCGATAATATTCCCTCGGACTACGACAGCACCGCGTCGCCAACCCCAGCGGCGACGACCACCATTAACTTCACCGTCCTGTTGCCGTCGCGCTGCCCCGGCGACCGTTTTCCGCTGATCCTGCAAAGTCACGGTTACGGCGGCTCACGCATTACCTCCATCGGGCCGAACGGCAGCTTCAATTACACCGAGGATTTTTTCGATGGCCTCAATACGCTGGTGCAAGCGCTGCCCTATCACGGCTACGTCGTGATCAGCTATGACGAGCGTGGTCATGGCACGGCCTCACCCGGTACGGCGCCGAACAACGCTCGCATTATTGATCCGTCTGCGGAAACGCAGGATGCCATCAACTTGCTCGACTGGGCCTGGTGTCACTCCAACGCCGCTCTCAACGCTGGTGATAGCGTGTGCACAACGGCACAGACGAACGCCACCAAGGCGGCAGGCGGTACGCCGCCGGCGTATGTCCAGAGCTTTGTGCAGCAGGAAGACGCTGCCACCGGCATCCCTCGTGACATCCGCGTCGGTACCATCGGCTACAGTTATGGTGGCGGCTTCCAGTTGGCGCTGGCGCAACTGGATTCGCGTGTGGATACCATTATCCCCAATGGCACTTGGAACAATCTCGTCTACAGTTTGTTGCCCGGCGATAGTCTAAAACTGGGCTTCAATAGCCTGCTGTGCGTGTTGGCGACGGAAGGCAATGTCAACAACACGCCCCTGGTGACGACGCTGTGTGGCCTGATACTGGGCACTACCACCAGCAGCAGCACCAGCCCGCTCTATCCGACTTCACAGTATCTGCGCACTCGCGCCGATCTGGTCAACGCGTCGCTAAATAGCAACACGCCTCCGACAAGTAAAACCCGCGGCGCGAACGACCACGAAGAAATTCTGGATTTGTTCTACTCCCACGGCAGCCAGTTTTTTGAATCACCAACGCGGGATGGCAAAGCGCTCGAAGCGCAGGATAATCCCGGCTACATCTCGCCAGCCCTTTCAACAATCACCGGAATACCGACTTCCAGTGGGCTGGCCTTCCCGCCCCCCGCTTCGCGCCGCGCGATTCCGGCTCTGTTCCTGCAGGGCAACCGGGACACTCTGTTCAACATCACGGACGCCTACTTCAACTACCGCTACTACAGCACGGCCAGTGGTAGCCCGGACGTGCGCATCCTGACGAACGAAGGTGGCCACATGAACCCGCTTGCCGGACAAACCCAGGGCACGGCCAACTGCGGAGGCGTGGTCAGCGACGACGTCGTCCTGGCGTGGTTCGACGAGAAGCTGAAGGGCATTCCACCGGCGGCCAACACGGATATACCCTCAAGCCCCGGGGTGGCCGCGAACATCGCGATTCCCAAGGTCTGTATTTCGGTCACGCCGACGCCAACCCCGTCTTCGGCTCCGGCGAATCCCCAGAACACCGTCGGCGCACCGGCCAACAATATGCTGGCATCCGTGCTGCTCGACCACATGCCGGTTGGCGCTCTGAGCGGAACGGGCACCATCAACGCCACCAAGCCCAGCATCAGCGCGGCTGTCGCTTATACAACGACCGGAGGTGCCGCCACGTATTCGCCCAGCAGGGGCGTACCGGTGTTCGTACCAGTGGTCACGATACCCGGCAACGTGACCAACGCTGTGCTGGCGGGCATTCCGACCATTGGCCGGGTCAGCGTCACGACTGTTCCCGGTATTACCGGCAGCACAGCCGCCCCCGGCACCGCGGTAACCCCGGTCGCCTATATCGGCGTGGGCATTCAGCGCGGGACGGCGAGTCCCTATCTGGTGGATGACCAGGCGACGCCTTTTGCATCGCTGCCGCCTGACCCGGGAACGACTGACTGCACATCCAGCTCTCCTGGAGCGCCGGGACTCCCCACGGATCACTGCCACAATCGCGGCACCAACAACGACAGCGATGCGGACAGCGCGCCCAGTCACAATGTGCTGCTGCCGGGGCTGGGCGAAGTTCTGCAAGCGGGCGATGTGGTCGGCCTGATGATCTACGAGAACCAGATCCAGTATGTGCCGGCACAGTTCGCCGCTGGCAACACCACGCAGGTCATCGCCGGCGTGGCCAATCCTTACAACGTGACGCTGACCAACGTCAGCCTGCCGATTCTGATTCCCAGTTATCCGACAATGCCGAAGGCCGACCCGAATTATCCGGGCTTCCCCAATAGCGCGGTGTCCTGCGGCGCGGGCTACAGCGCGCCGCCGCTGTGCCCATGAAGGCGTCTCGCGAACAGCCGGAGCCCTCTCTCTGCTCCGGTTGCTCCGAAGTCTGAGTCAGTAAAGGCCGCGCTTAACCCAGCTGAGGCCAAGTCTCGAAGGCGTAGTCGAAGGAGTCGTAGAACAGGTGGTCGGCGTCGAGGCCGGCGGCGGCGAAGCTGCGCTTGCCGGCCTGCACCATGACCGGCGGACCGGAAAGATAGACCTCGTAACCGCGCAGATCGGGGTAGGCGCGCAGCAGGGCTTCGTGGACCAGGCCGGTTTTGCCGCGCCAGTCCGCGTCGGGTTCGGACAGCACCGGCGTGTAGAGGAAGCGCGGATATTGCGCCGCCCACGTGCGCACCTTCGCATCCAGGTAGAGATCGCGCTGCATGCGCGCGCCCCAGAACAGGTGGATGGGCCGCGTGCCGGATTTCGCCAGCAGGTCTTCGGCCATCGCATGCGCCGGTGAAAAACCCGTGCCGCCGGCCATCAGCAGGATCGGCCGATCAGAATCTTCGCGGATGTAGAACGCGCCCAGGGGGCCTTCGAAGCGCAGGATCGTCCGCTCCGGCATTTCGGTCTGCACGAACTGTGCGAAGCGTCCGCCCGGCGTGATGCGCAGGTGCAGTTCCAGCGTCTCGCTCGCGCCGTTCACGTCCGGCGCGTTGGCGATGGAGAAGCTGCGGCGGCGGCCGCCGTCGAGCAGGATGTCGATGTACTGGCCCGGCAGATAGCGGAATTTCTCGCCCTTGGGCAGCTTGAGCTTGAGGCCGATGACATCGTGCGCCAGCAGTTCGCGCGACAGCACGCGCGCGGGCAGCTGGCGCGGTCGCAGTTCTTCCAGTTGCGCGGGTTGATGCAGGTCCAGTTCGAGATCGCAGGCCGGCCGCGCCAGGCACATGAGGATGTAGCCGGCGTCGATTTCCGCCTGCGACAGCGCCGGCGGCGGGAACGGATAATCAACCTTGCCGTTGATCAAGCGTACGCGACAGGAGCCGCAGCCGCCGCTCTGGCAGCCGAAAGGCAGCGCCAAGTGCTGGCGCAGCCCGGCGGCGAGGATGGTTTCGCCGTCTTCCACCGCGAAGCGAACGGGGCGGCCCGCCAGATACACTTGTTGCGTCATGCCCGGTTCCGAAAATTTCCTCGAAGATGCGCTGCCGAAATCCGCGCTGATCGCCGGCTGTGGCGACATCGGCCTGCGCGTCGCCGCGCGCCTGCGCGCGATGGGCCGCGAGGTTACTGGAGTCGTGCGCTCGGAGCAAAGCGCGGCGGCGCTGGAGGCGGCGAGCGTCCGGACGCTGGTGATGGATCTCGATGTTGAGATGGCAATGGCGGTGGATAAATATCCGCTGGTGTTCTGGTTCGCGCCGCCGTCCAGCACCGGCGATACTGACCCGCGTCTGCGCCGCTTCCTCGCCGCGCTGCCGCCGCAGCACACGCGCATCGTCTACATCTCCACCTCTGGCGTTTACGGTGACTGCGGCGGGCGTTGGATCGACGAAGACGAGCCGCTCAAACCGCTCAGCGCCCGCGCGCGCCGCAGGCTCGATGCGGAACACGCGCTGGGCGCATGGGGCGGCGATCACGTGATTCTGCGCGTGCCGGGCATCTATGGCCCCGGACGCTGGCCGCTGGCGCGCCTGCGGCAAGGTCTGCCGGTGCTGCGCGAGAGCGAATCGCCGTACACCAACCGCATCCACGCGGACGATCTGGCCGGCGCCGCGCTGCACGCCGCCGCGCGCGGAAAAACCGGAGCGGCCTACAACATCAGCGACGGCCAGCCGACCACCATGTGCGATTACTTCACGCGCTGCGCCCAACTGCTGGGCCTGCCCGCGCCGCCGCAGGTGACGCTGGAGGAGGCGCGTCGCGTCTTCACGCCTGCGATGTGGTCTTTCATGGAGGAATCGAAACGCCTGATCAACCGGCGCATGATCGAAGAACTGGGCTATACGCCGCGCTACGCCGGCCTGGAACAGGGCTTGGTAGCGTCTCTCCCTGAACCGGAGTGAAACCTGCGCAAGGTCACAGTTGCCGCCCGCTGCTTGCGCTAGCTTGAGCACTCCTAGGGGGTGTTGATCGGCACGGGGTTTCATCCACGCCGTGCCGTTTTTTTGCCTGTGCAGTGCGCACCCGCTCTCTCTTGAAACAGAGTCTGCACTGTTTTATTATAATAAATAACTAAAGTTCAATAATATATAATTAAACAAAACCGTGATCAAAAATATCGCTAGCGGGCGCCGTTGCAACCGCTAGAATCTGCTACGCAACAACAACCCAAGGGGAAACAAGCATGAGCATGATGAAGGAGTTCAAGGAATTCGCGATGCGTGGCAGCGTGGTCGATCTGGCCATCGGCGTGGTCATCGGCGGTGCGTTTGGCGCGATCGTCACGTCGATGGTCGGCGACATCGTCATGCCGGTGGTCGGCATCCTCACTTCCGGCGTGGACATCTCCAAGGCCGCCATGGTGTTGCGCGACGCGACCGACGGCAAGCCGGCGGTGCTGATGTCCTACGGCAAGTTCCTGCAGACCATCATCAATTTCATCATCATCGCCTTCGTCATCTTCCTGGTGGTGAAGGGCATGAACAGCATGAAGAAGAAGCAGGAAGCCGCGCCCACCGCGCCGCCCGCACCCAGCGCGCAGGAAAAGCTGCTGGCGGAAATCCGCGACCTGCTGAAAAAGTAGGCCGCTCAAAACAAGAAGCCCGCCATTGGCGGGCTTTTTCGTTGCAGGTGCTAATAGTGCGCCGGAGGCGGCGGCGGAGCGCCCGAACGCGGCGGCGGGATCGGCGTCACCGTGGCGTAACCGGGCACCTGGTTGCCCTTGGCGTACATGCACTGTTCGTACGCGATGTCGTAGCGCCGCTGCAGGCCGTAGGTTGAGTTGTCGCCGGCGTCCGCGCCGGACAAGGCACCCGCCACCAGCCCCACGCCCGCGCCGACGCCCGCACCGCGGCTGCTGTCGGCGATCAGTCCGCCCGCGGCGGCGCCCACCGCCGTGCCAACCACCGCATGCCCGACCGCGTTGTTCTGCGTCTGCTCAGTCCCGCCGACCTGTGACTGCGCGTACTGGCGGCAGATCGTGTCGTCGGCGACGAACACCTCGAAGGGTTTATTCGGCGCGGGCATCACCGCGACATTGGGGCGGGTGGGCATCTGCACGCAGCCGGCGAGTACGGCTGCGCCCGCGATCGCAGTGAAGGTGTTCCGGAGAATTCTGGCCATATTGGGGAACCTGTTCATTGCGGCGCTGGCGGCGGTGTTGCCGGCACCTGCGTCCAGCCGCCCGGACACTGCGTTACATAGGGGTAATAGCCGGCGGGGTTGTAGCAGTAGTACCAGGACTGCGCAGGTGCCGGCCCCGGCGTCTGCTGTACCACCACCGTCTGGGTTTCCGGGTAGGGATAGACCGGGTAGTCGTACCAGTACCAACTCGGCCCCACCACCCACCACCAGCCGTAGCGCGGGCCGTACCAGCCGTGATGCCAGTAGCCGCCGCGCCAGCCGATGGATATGCCGGGGGCATAGTAGTGCCCGTAATAGGGGCGGTAATAAGGGTGATAGTAATGGCCGGAGTAGTGTCCGTAGCCGTAGCCGTAGCCGCGGCCGTGCCAGGCAGAGGCGGCTGTGGAGGCCAGCAGCAGGCAGGCCAGCAGCGCTGCCGCAAGGCCGGGTCGATACTTGCCGTTCGTCATGGCTACCTCACTGTTCAAGTGCATGATTTGCGGGCAAAACCGCGCAAACCTGCCGAAAAGTGACTTTGTCACACGAACCATAGACCACGGCGGCAGCGGGTCCATTGCGTCCCGCAACAAAATTTTGCACTGGGAAAGGCGCAGTGGCCCGCAGGCCAGCCCCGCGTAAGCAGCGGATTTACCGGGACTGAACCGAGCTCAGGAGTTCGCGTGCCTTGACCGTCTGCGGCTGATCGGGCCCCAGCATCCTGACATCAATATCGACGGCCCGCTGGTAGTACTGGCGTGCGGCGGAAAGGTTTTTCTGCTGCCGGTAAAGGTCGCCGAGCGTGAGGAGCGCGCGCACCACCTTGGGGTGATCCGCGCCCAGCGCGGCCCGCTGGATTGCCAGCGCACGCTGGGCCTGCACGATGGCTTGAGCGTCCTGGCCCGCATCCTGCGAGAGCCAGGCCAGTTCGAGCAGCGCCGCCGCGACATCCGGGTGATCCGGGCCATAGGCCTTTTCGCTGATCGCCAGCGCGCGCTGTGCCAGTGGCGCGGCCAGCACGTCCTGGCCCTGCTGCCGGTAGACGCGCGCAAGGTTGACCATGACCAGGGCATCCTGCGGGTAATCGGCGATGGTCTTGTCGTCGATCGCCACCGCGCGCTGCAGCAGCGGCTCAGCCTGCGCGAACTTGCCCTGCTCGATATAGAAACTGGCGAAATTGTTCAGCGTCGTCGCCACCTGCCGGTGGTTGGGGCCGAGTGCGTTTTCGCGCAGGGCCAGCGCGCGCTGGAACAGCGGTTCGGCGTCGGCGTAGCGGCGCAGGTGGCGGTAGGCGGTGGCGAGGTTGTCCAGTGTCGCGGCGAGTTCGAGCTGATCCGGCGTATTGTTTTTCTCGAAGATGTCGCGCGCGTTTTCCAGAGCGGCCGCGGCGTCCTGATCCTTGCGCTGCGCCAGCAGCACCGAGCCGAGATTGTTGAGGATGCGCGCGACGCCAACGCTGGAAGTGCCGTCGAGATTGCCGCGGATGGTCAGCGCCCGCCGCAGCAGCGTGGCGGCCTCATCGTAGTGCACCTGCCGCGCATCAAGGCGCGCTAGGTTGCTGAGGCTGGTCGCGTGAACGTCGCTACCGAAAGCCAGTTTTTCGGCCTGTACAAGGGCGGCGTTGCAGTCGCGGCCAGCGTCGGCAGTGTTGCCATTGCTCAGCGCCGTGGCGCAGGCGGCGTTGAGATCCGCGACTGGCGAGGCAGCCTGCGCAGGCACAGCGGCAATCGCGCAGAGGAGGGCGGCGGCGGCGCCCGTCCGGCACAGTGTATGAATAAGCACGGCAATTCCGGTTCGGAAGGCTGCCACGAGCCTACTCCCGGCGCCAGAATTTTCAAGCGCCGGTGCCTGTTTACGCGAGAGCT
Organism: Stenotrophobium sp.; assembly: GCA_050740055.1. GTDB lineage: Bacteria > Pseudomonadota > Gammaproteobacteria > Nevskiales > Nevskiaceae > Stenotrophobium. The sequence goes on along the minus strand of JBOICL010000260.1, from coordinate 15,456 downwards.
AATCGCTGGCGTATCCGGCGGCGCTGCCGCTGCCGATGAGATCCATGATCAGCGTCAGCGTGGCCGGATCGGGTTTTTGCTCCTGCCACAGGCAGTGGCGCATGCCGAGGAAGTGCCCGATGCCCATCACTGCCCAGGCGCGTTCATCGGTAGCGCCGGGCAGGCCCGCGCAGAAGTCCTGCGCCAGCCGTTCGTAATATTCGCGGAACGCGGCTTCATCGACGAACTGCGATTCCTGCACGATGCGGAACAGGCCCGGATGCGTCTGCGCGAAGCCCAGGAAGCTTTCGAGGCGGCCGCGTCCTGCCTCCGCGCTGTTGCGGCAGGCCGCCGCCGCGTCGCGCATCTGCCTGCGCAGCGTGCTGCCGATGTCCTGCACCAGCGTGGTGAAGATTTCTTCTTTGCTGCGAAAGTAGAGATAGAACGTGCCCTGGCCGACGCCCGCGCGCAGGGTGATCGAACTGACCGAGGCGGCGTGGAAGCCCTTGTGGCCGAACTCCTCCTCGGCCGCCGCCAGCAGCCGGCGCCGCGTCGCTTCGCCGCGCGCGGTGGCCGGAACTATGGGGGCATCGGGCCGTTGGACGGCTGTTTCAATCGCTTGCATGTGCGGTACCTGTCGGGGCATCCACAGCCGCATACGGTTTTGGTCTTCGGAAACGCGGCTGTCGGAGCATGAGCGGCATTGTCCGCGCCCTTGTCCGTTGCGCGGGCCAGCGCAGGACCAGCGGCAGTTGCGGGCGGAACGCCGGTCGGCTGCGGGACTGGCGAAATCGGCAGGGCAGTAGAATGTGGCGCGGAAGCGTCTGCGTTTTTCACCCGGCGAATCGGGGAGCGCAAAGATGCGAAAATGCGGCGAAGCTGTCACCCGCTCTGCGCCATGGTGGCTACAGTGTTGTTTATAAATATTGACTTAAATTTAAAATATAAAATAATATAACACAAAATGATCCAGCAAAACCGACAGAGCGGGTGCCGACATGGTGTTTGCCCGCGACTGCGCGAAGGTCGGCACCCCACCGCCCGCTCCCGCACCCATTTTGCTGCGCAAAAACACCGTGTCGCGCGCGGGTGCACGTGTACAGGGACTTCATCGTGCCGATTGTGCTGATTCCTGTCAGGCTTGGCGCATGACCGAGCCTGACCCGGACAGCGCCCGCGGATACCGTGCCTGGCTGATGCCGGCGTTCACGCTGATCATCTTCAGCGTGGCGATGATGGTGCTGGACAAGAGCCTCGCGCACATCAAGTGGGCGCACGTGATGGAACATCTCGCCGCCACGCCGCTGCCCAGCATCCTGCTGTCCGTGCTGTGCGTGGGCGGCAGCTATTTCATGCTCACCGGCTACGACTGGCTGGCGCTGCGTGTGATCGGCCACCGCCTGCCCTACGCGCGCGTCGCGCAAACCTCGTTCATGGCCTACGCGGTGGGGCACAGCGTCGGCCTGTCGTCGATCTCCGGTGGTTCGATCCGCCTGCGCCGTTACACCAGCGATGGCCTGTCGGCGATCGAGATCGGCGGCGTGGTGGTGCTGTGCTCGATCACCTTCGCGCTGGGCGTGTCCGCACTGCTGGCGTTCTCGCTGATCTTCAAGGCCGGCGAGGCGCAGGCGGCGCTGCACATCAACCGGCATGTGGCGCAGATGTCCGGCGCGCTGATGCTGCTCGGCATCGTGTTCTACTTGGTGCTGACCGCGTCGCGGCGCGCGGCTGTGACCGTCGGCGGCAAATGCTTCGCGCTGCCGTCATACCGCTATTCCATGCGCCAGCTCCTGTGCAGCTGCGCCGACCTGAGCTTCGCCGCCGCCTCGCTGTATTTCCTGATGCCGTCGGGACTGGGCATCAGCTACCCGGCCTTCATCGGGCTCTACGTGCTGGCCATCGCCGCCGGCGTGGTCAGCAATGTGCCGGGCGGACTGGGCGTGTTCGAGGGCGTGATGGTGCTGCTGCTGCCCGCGGTGCCCAAGGACAAACTGCTCGGCGCGGTGCTGCTCTACCGCATCCTCTATTACCTGCTGCCGCTGATGCTGGGCCTGGCGCTGCTGCTCTGGCGCGAATGGGGCGACCAGCGCGAAAACGTGCTGCGGCCTTGGCGCATGGCGCGGCGCTGGCTGGACATCGTGATTCCGCAGGCGATGGCGGTGCTGGTGTTCCTGTCCGGCGCGCTGCTGCTGTTCTCCGGCAGTCTGCCGGTCAGGAGCGAGCGCATGGCTTGGCTCAGCACCCTGCTGCCGCTGTCTGTGGTCGAGCTGTCGCACCTGGTCGGCAGCGCGGTCGGCGTCGGCCTGTTGATCCTCGCGCGCGGCCTTTATCGGCGGCTCGACGGCGCCTGGTGGCTCACGCAATCGCTGCTGGCCGGCGGCATCGTCGCCTCACTGCTCAAGGGCATCGACTACGAGGAAGCGAGCGTGCTCGCGGTCATCAGCTTCCTGCTGTGGCTGGCACGCGCGCGCTTCTACCGCCGCGCGCCGCTGCTGGCGCAGCGCTTCTCGCCGCTGTGGTTCGTCAACGTCGCGCTGGTGCTGGCCGCGGCGATCTGGGTCGGCCTTGAGTCTTACCGGCACGTGGATTACGCCAATCACCTGTGGTGGGAATTCGCTTTCTCCGCCGATGCGCCGCGCATGCTGCGCGGCAGCCTGGTCGCGGTCGCCATCATCTCGATCTTCGCCTTGTGGCAACTGCTCGGCGCCTCGCGTCCGCAGCGCGATATTCCCAGCGCCGGGGATATGGCGAAGGCGCGCGCCTGCATGCACGGCGGCAGCGAGCCGATGTCGAATCTCGCGCTGCTGGGCGACAAGCAGTTCCTGTTCAGCGAGCAGAACGACGCTTTCATCATGTACCAGCGCAGCGGCCGCAGCTGGCTGGCGCTGGGCGATCCGGTGGGCAACCCGGAACGCTTCGAGGCGCTGGCCTGGCGCTTCCGCGAACTCTGCGACAGGCACGGCGGCTGGCCGGTGTTCTATGAAGTCAGCGCTGCGCAGTTGCCACTGTACCTGGACCTGGGCCTCGCGTTGATCAAGCTGGGCGAGGAAGCGCGCGTGCCGCTCGCGGGCTTCACGCTGGAAGGACCCAAGCGCGCGGAACTGCGCCAGGCGCGGCGCAAGGGCGAGCGCGACGGCTTGAGCTTCCGCGTGCTGGCGCCGGAGGAAGTGGCGGCCAATATCGGCACGCTGCAACTGGTTTCGGACGACTGGCTGATGTCGAAGACGGTTTCCGAGAAGGGCTTCTCGGTCGGCAATTTCGATCTCGACTACCTGCGCAATTTTCCCGCGGCAGTGGCGGAAAAGAACGGCGAGATCGTGGCCTTCGCCAACCTCTGGAAAAGCGACAAGGAAGTTTCGGTGGACCTGATGCGCTACAGCGGCCAGGCGCCGCGCGGCGTCATGGACTACCTGTTCGTCGAAATCATGCTGTGGAGCTGCGCCAATAATTACGAGTGGTTCAATCTCGGCATGGCGCCGCTGTCGGGGCTGGAAAAACATCCGCTCGCGCCGCTGTGGCACAAGCTCGGCCTGCTCGTGCACCGTTACGGCGAACCGTTCTACAACTTCGACGGCCTGCGCCGTTACAAGGAAAAATTCGGCCCGCAATGGCGGCCGCGCTACCTGGCCTCGCCCGGCGGTCTGGCGCTGCCGCGCATCCTGCTCGACACCGCAACGCTGATCGCGGGCGGCATGAAAGAGGTGATCTTCAAGTGAAGCACTGGTTATTGCTGCTGCTGGTGCTGGTTTCGGCCGGTGCGCAGGCGCAGCAGACGCTGTCGCATGGACGCTTCAAACGCCTGGCGGTGTACCCGCCGCAGGGCCAGCCGTCCGGTTTCGTGCTGCTGCTCTCTGGCAGCGGCGGCTGGAACGCGGACATGGCGAAAGTGGCCGGGGCGCTGGCCGCGCAGGGCGCGCTGGTCGCGGGCATCGATACGCCGGCCCTGTTCAGGGATCTCGACCGCGACGGCGGCGATTGCGTGTTTCCCGATGGTGACTTGGAAAACCTGAGCCGCTTCGTCCAGGCCTATTACAAGGTGCAGGGCTACCTGCCGCCGCTGCTCGCCGGCTATGGCGCGGGAGCCACCTTCGCTTACGCGGTGCTGGCGCAGGCGCCGGATCACACCTTCGCCGGCGCGCTGATGCTGGGCTTCTCGCCGCAGCTCAGCCTGCGCAAACCCCTTTGCGCCGACGCCGGCGTGAAGTTCAAAAAGCTGAAGCAACGCCGCAGCGTCGAACTGCTGCCGGTACGGCACATCAAGGCGCCGCTCATCGCCCTGCAGGCTGAGTCCGGGCACTCGCAGCGCTTGGCGGATGCGCAGACTTTTTTCGCCCAGGTGCCAGGTGCCGAAGTGGTTGCGTTGCCCGCGGCGGCGCAGGGATTGAAATCTGAAAAAGACTGGCAGCCGCAGTGGCTGGCCGCATACCGGAAGATCACCGCCACCGAGGTCAAACCGGTGCCGCCGCCGGCGAGCCTGGGCGATCTGCCGGTGATCGAGATGGCCGCGACCGGCAAGCCAATCGACACCTTCGCCGTGATCCTTTCCGGCGACGGCGGCTGGGCCGGGCTAGACAAGGACGTGGCCGCCGCGCTGATCCAGAAAGGCGTGGCAGTGGTGGGCGTGGATTCTCTGCGCTACTTCTGGGGCGCACGCACGCCGGAAGGCGCCGCGGCCGACATCGACCGCATTGTCCGCTACTACGCCGCGCACTGGCACAAGAAGCGCGTGCTGCTGATCGGCTATTCGCAGGGCGCCGATGTTCTGCCGTTCATCCTCAACCGCCTATCCAGGGATGTGCGCGCGCAGGTCGCACTGGCGACCGGCATGGGCCTGAGCCAGCACGCCACCTTCGAGTTCCACATGGCGAACTGGGTGAAGAACGACACCGAAGGGCCACAAACCCTGCCGGAAATCCAGAAGATCCAGGACATTCCCTTCCTCTGCATCTACGGCGCCGGCGAGGACGACAGCGCCTGTCCGAAGATCATCGACACCCCGCGCGCGCATGCAGTGAAGCTGCCGGGCGGCCATCACTTCGACGGCAATTACGGCCTGCTCGCCGACCAGATTCTGCAGGCGATGCCGCAGCATTGATGGAGTCCGCCCTGCCGCTGCTGTTCTGGCTGCTCGCCGTGGCGCTGGTCGTGGGCGGGCTGGTGGGCGCGGTATTGCCGGTGCTGCCGGGCCCGCCGCTGGTGTTCGCCGGGCTCTGGCTCGCGGCGTGGACCGATCACTACGCGCACATCGGCAATTTCACCCTGACGGTGATCGCCGCGCTCGGACTGCTCGGCATCGCCTGCGATTTTGCCGCGGGTAGTTTCGGCGCCAAACGCAGCGGCGCCAGTCCTCAGGCGGTTGCCGGTGCGGCGCTAGGCGCTTTCCTCGGCATGTTCTTCGGCATTCCCGGCCTGATACTCGGTCCCTTCATCGGCGCAGTGCTCGGCGAACTGCGCGCGCGCCGTTCGCTGGGCCAAGCCGCGGCGGCCGGAATCGGAACTTGGGTGGGACTGCTGCTCGGCAGCATCGCCAAGCTCGCCTTGTCGCTGGCGATGATCGGCGTGTTTGCCTTCGCGTGGCTGCTGTAGCGTGCCGCGCGGGTCGCCTAGCCGGCGCTGTAGAAAAACTCCTCGCGCACGATCTTGCCGTCGGCGACGGTGTAGAGGCCGACCTCGTCCAGCTTCATGCGCTGGCCGGTGGGCTTGAATGTTATGTCGTACTGGAAGCCGACGACGAAGCGGTCGCCGTGCGGCCACGGGCCGGTGACGGCGGCTGAGTGGATCACATGGTTGTCACGCCACCACGCGCCCTTGGCGTTGATCGCGGCCATGCCCTTCGACTCGCGGTTCGATCCCGGCGGCGCAAACGCCTCGACGCTGACTGCGTCCTCCGCGTATAGCTTGTGCGCTTCCTCGTTCTTGCCCTGCTTGCACAGATCGACTATCCGGTTGGCTACTTCAAGCGTGTTCATGCGCACTCCTAGGTTGGGATCGAAAGCGAATCGCTAGGCTTGGGATCATACGCAAGTTTCATGATGACCAGCGCCCAAGCTCAGTCCGTGTGACCACGAAGCGGGCAAGTCGGCTGGAGCTTGTTGTTCGACCGCATATCAGCCATTGCACCAGCCGCAGCCCAACAAGAATTCAGTTCCTTCTTTGGGAGTAAGCGTAATTGTGTTAGGACAGACTTCTCCCTTATGTCCCTCCAAATCAAACTCGAGGGCCCGGGTAAAATCTCCGAGGGGACCATTTGCGCCACTCTTTTTTAGCTTTAGTGCCTTCACAACCATCTTGTAGTCGCCATGAAAGCGTGCATACACAACGCCCGCGAAGCCTTCGTTTGATTGTTCGACTTCACCAATAACCGCGGACGTAGAGGCACCGGCAATCTTTAGGGGATTCTTTAGAATCAACACATCGCGGTACGACAGTTCTTCACCAAAATCCGCGCCTGCATATCCAGAAGCCCAAGCTTTGCTACCGTTCTTTGTTAGATCACGCAGTGCGTTGATCGGGTTGCCTTCGCATGTAAGTGCTGCCTTTAGAATTCGCTGGGCCTCAGCCTCTGATGGCCTACCTGCGGCTAAAGCAGACGAGCAAACTAGAAGCAGAAAAAGTGCGTAGCGCATTGCTCCCTCCCTGTTGATGCGGTTCAACGCTAAAGCTCAGTCGCCGGTAGCCCGCGCCAGCGTATTCAATCGTGTCTGTCCCTATGATTCAACTTGTTGGGCTGCTGATGAGCGGTGCCCATCTCCCCGACCGGCATTCTCACGGCGCCCGTCCTGGCTTGACCGGATAGCCTGCGTCGCGCCAGGCCTTCATACCGCCGTCCAGGGCCACCGCGTGCTGAAAGCCCATCTCGCGCAACGTCGCCGCGGCAAGCGTCGAGACTTTGCCGAGCTCGCAACACGCAAGGATGCGCCGGGTCGGGTCGGGCAGCTCCTGGTTGACCCGCAGTTCGAGTTGGCCACGCGGCAACAACTGCGCCCCTGAGATATGGCCGCTTTCGTAGGCGTCGCGCTCGCGTACGTCGAGCACGATCAGGTCATCCTCCGCCGCCTCTACGCGCGCCTTGAGTTCGGCCAGCGACATGAACGGCACGGTAGCAGCGGCCTCGGAGATCATCTGTGCAACCGTCCTGCCGCCGCTCATGTTGGTGCGCAGCGCCTCCGTGAGGTGTGTCGGCATGGTGAGGTCGAGTTTGCGCATCATCTCGACAAAGGCGGCGCGGTCGCGCTGCTGCAGACGTGGATTCCCGGCGAACTCCTGCGCGATCGTCGAGTGGTTGCGTCCCTTGTAGTCGTGCGCCGGGAACACTTTCAGCGCCGGGTCCATTCGCAGGATGCTATTGAACAGGCTGTCGTAGAGCGCCTCCGGGTCGCCGCTCGGCAGGTCGGTGCGGCCAGTGGCGCCGATGAGCAGCGTGTCGCCGGTAAACAGGCGATCCTCGACCAGCAGGCACATCGAGTCGCGCGTGTGGCCCGGCGTGTGAATCGCCCGCAGCCGCAGCTTCCCCAACACCACCATCTCGCCATCACCCAGCCGCAGGTCCACGAAGGGCGCCGGGCTTGCGCGATGCATCACCACGGGCAGGCCGAGCTGGCGTGCGATCTGGCGGGTCGCCGAGAAATGGTCGGCGTGCGTGTGGGTGTCGATCAGGTAACGGATGCGCAAGCCGTTGCGCGCGGCTAGTGCGGCGTAGTGGTCGATCTGGCTGATTTCCGGATCGATCACCGCCCCCGCGCAGGTCTCGGCGCAGCCGACGAGATAGGATTGGCAGCCGCCGGTAGCGATCTGTTCGAAAATCATTATGCCCTCCTGCGTGCGACGTTTACTGCGCCCGCCATTGATCCCAACACATCCTCTTTTCTGCGGCCCAACTACAATTTAGACGTCAGCACAGTAACGTATAAAACATCAGCCCTGACATATAACTCTTTTGCGGATGCCATGACACCTTCATTCGTATCGAGTTGGCGCAATGAATTGCGTCATGCGCAGCCGGCAACTACGTCTGTGCTCTACTGGATTAAACGCCGCATCGAAACCTCATCGCAAGCGTCTTGCGGCGTTCGAAATGCCTCGCCCGCTGTTGCTGCTTTCCCTGAAAGGCTTGTTATTAATTATTAATTAAATTTATATTTAATTAAGTATTTAAACAATTTTCCTGGGAAAACAGCGAGAGCGGGTGGCGCAAAAAAACGGCCGCAACGCTGCGCGCGCGCTTCGCATTCGTTGACGCGGCGGACGTTAGCCGCTGCTCGGCGGAATGCGCAGCTTCATGCCGGCGCGGATGTCGCTGGAGTGGCCGAGGTTGTTGACCTCGCGCAGTTCGGCGATGGTGGTGCCGTAGCGCTTGGCGATGCTGCTGAGGGTCTGGCCCGAACGCACCTTGTGCAGGTGATAGGAGCGCGCCTCCTCCGCGGCTTCGCGGCGGCGCTGTGCGCGGGTCAGCCCGGGCTTGGATTCGCCAATGGCCAGCGTCACCGGCCCCGGCCGGTGTTCCATGTGCGGGGGAATCCTGAGGATGGAACCGATGCGCAGCTTCACGTGATGACGGAAGCCGTTGGCGGCAAGGACGGATTCCTGGCTGACGCCGTAATGCCGCGCGATGCGTGAAATCGTTTCGCCGTGCTTCACGCGGTGCAGCAGGTAGAACACGCGCTGGCGATCGTATTTCTAGCTTTCCGGCAGCTTCGAGTAGGCCACTTCGAAAGTCCTGGCGCTGCCCGCGGGAATGCGGATCAGGTGGCCGGGCGGCACGTACATCCTGCCGTCGATGACATCCGGGCGGTAGGCGGGGTTGAGCATGCGGAACACTTCATCGCTCGCGCCGCACAGGCGCCGCAGGGTTTCGTAGGGCACGTAGTGTTTAGTTTCCACCACGTCGAAGCGCAACTGTTCCTTTTTCAGCTTGTCGATGTTGCGTTTCTGGTAGGCGCGTTCCACGTCCACCGCGGCGAGGAACTCGGCGTAGTAATTGCGCGAGGCGAAGCCGAAACGGCGCGACTGATAGCGCTCGATCAGGTCCACCAGCGTGCTGCCGCCGATGGCGTTGAGCGCGCGCGAGATGCCGCCGCGGCCGTGGTTGTAGGCGGTGATCGCCAGCGGCCAGCTATGCAGCGCGGCGTAGTCGTCGCGCAGGTGGCGCGCGGCGGCGTCGGTGGATGTCCAGGGGTCGCGGCGGTCGTCGACGATGTTGTTGAGGCGCATGTAGATGCGCGCCGAGGACGGGATGAACTGCCACAGCCCCGCGGCGCCGGCTTTGGAGTAAGCGTCCACGTTGAAGCTCGACTCCACCAGCGGCAGCCGCGTCAGTGATACCGGCAACTGATAACCGCGGAAGGTGGATTCCATCGACGGCAGGTACTTGCCTGAAGTTTCGAGTGCCTGCCCGGTGCGCTCCTTGAGGCCGCGCTGCGCGCGGAAGCTGCCGATGGCGTCCTTGAAGCGGCTGTCGTCACGGATGTCGCTGAACAGGTCGTAAATCTTGCGCTGATCACTGTTCATCTTCTCCGGCGTGTAGCGCAGGGTATTGACCTGTTCCAGCAGATCGTCCACATGCTCCTTTGCGCGTTTTTCCTCGCGCAGGCGGTACTTGGAGAAATCCTCCGGATTCATGCGCACCGCCTGATCGCGGAAATCCAGCACCTCGTAGATTTTCTGCGGATAGTCGGAAGACTGGATGATGCTCTGGTTTTCCGAGTATTCGGAAAACACGCGGGTCCAGAAGGCAATCGCCGGCTTCAGCGGAGCGTAGCGCGGAAAATCCGCTGCTTCCTTGAGCGTGGGATCGATGAAGCGCGGCACGACGGGTTTACGCTCAGGCGCCGGTGTGACTTCGACAGCGGTGTCATCGCTGTCGTCCACCGTGTCCGGGCCGGTGTCGGCGCTGTCCGTTGTGGGCGCAGCCGGGGCGGCGGTTGCTGAATCAGAGGCAGCAGGACTGCCCGCAGGCGCCGGTTCGGTACTTGCGGACGGTGCAACTGCGGGAGCGGATTGGAGCGTGACCGGAGCCGCAGTAGAGAGCGCCGCGGAATCGGGGGCGGCAGTTGCGGACGTGGCTGCCGCCGCAGTCACCGGTGCCGGCTTGGAGACGGTTGCGGCAGTGTCCACTGGCGCGTCAGACGCCGCGTATCCCGCCGCACAACATCCCAGACCGAGAAAAACAAAAATGCCCAGCCTGCCCATATTTTTCAACATTGCACCGCGCCCGAAGTACCCGCCTCGCGTACTGCGTGGCCTAACATGGGCGATGCTAGCGCAGCAGTGCTTTTATATCAATTAAAACAGCCTGCGCCGCATCGCATAAACTGCGCGCACGCAGCGCTTCCAGCCCACTGAAAATCATGACCCAAGCCTACGACGTACCCGAACCCTACCGCACCCAGCGCCTGCGCGTGTCCGCGCTGCACGAGCTTTATATCGAGGAGAGCGGCAACCCGGAAGGCAAGCCGGTCGTTTTCGTTCACGGCGGACCCGGCGGCGGCACGGAACCTTGGCAGCGGCGGTTCTTCAATCCGCAGAAATACCGCATCGTGCTGTTCGATCAGCGTGGCTGCGGCAAATCCACGCCGCACGCAGAACTGCGCGAGAACACCACCTGGGAACTGGTCGCGGACATGGAGAAAATCCGCGAACTGCTGGGCATCGATAAGTGGGTGGTGTTCGGTGGCTCCTGGGGTTCGACGCTGGCGCTGGCCTATGCGCAGACGCATCCGCAGCGGGTCAAGGCGCTGGTGCTGCGCGGGATTTTCCTGGTGCGCGAGCAGGAAATCCGCTGGTTCTACCAGGAAGGCTGCAACTGGATTTATCCCGATGCCTGGGAGCATTACATCAACGCGATTCCGCAGGCCGAACGCGGCGATTTCGTGCAGGCCTACTACAAGCGCCTCACCAGCGCGGATGCCGCCGTGCGCTCCGCAGCGGCGAAAGCCTGGAGCATCTGGGAAGGCTCGACCAGCAAGCTGCTACCCAGCGGCGACATGGTCGCGCACTACGGCGATGATAGCTTCGCCGACGCCTTCGCGCGCATCGAATGCCACTACTTCGTCAACAAGGGCTTCTTCCGCCGCGATGGTCAGTTGCTCGAAGACGCGCACAAGCTGCGCGGCATTCCCGGCGTGATCGTGCAGGGCCGCTACGACGTGGTGTGCCCGATGAAATCCGCCTGGGACCTGCACCGTGCCTGGCCGGAGGCGGAATTGCAGATCGTTGCCGATGCTGGCCACGCCGCCAGCGAAACCGGCATCCTGTCGCGGCTGGTGGATGCGACGGATCGTTTCGCCGACCTCTGATTGCCGCATCCGGCGCGATAAACATGAACCAGAACATGTCTCCTCTGCGTAGCGACGCCGCGCTGCTCGAAGTGAACCGGCAGTTCTACGACGGCCTGTGGTCGGACGCGCGGCTGGTGGAGCCGCAGCGCTTCAACACCTGGCCTCTGGTCAACGCGCTGGCCGCGCAGTCGCCGCGGCGGCTGGAGGTCGCGCCGGGTTTGAGGCCGCGGCTGGTGATCGAGGGCACGCAGTTCGTGGATATCAGCGAGCCGGCGCTTGAAAAACTTCGTGCGCGTGGAGCGAAGGCCACGCGCGCACCGATTTCATCGCTGCCCTTCGACGATGCCGCTTTCGACCTGGTCTGCGCGCTCGACATCGTCGAGCACGTGGACGACGACGATCTGGCGCTGTCGGAGCTGGCCCGCGTCGCCGCGCCCGGTGCCGCGCTGATCCTCTCGACGCCGCTGCATCCCGCACAATGGACGGCGTTCGATGACTTCGTTGGGCACCGGCGCCGCTACGAGCCGAAGCAGATCCTCGACAAACTCGCGCGGCACGGATTCACCGTCGAGCGCAGCGCGGTGTTCGGCATGAAACCGAAATCGTCGTGGCTGGTGAATCTGGGCATGTGGTTCCTGGTGCACCGGCGCAAGCGCGCGATGTGGCTCTACAACCGCGTAATGATGCCGCTGGGCGTGCGCTTCCAGAAACCCCTCGCGCTGGTGGACGGAATGATCGATACCGAGAATGTCGCCGAGGTATTGCTGGTCTGCCGCAAGCGGGCTGCGAACACACCCGCATGACCCAACTCTGGATCGAGCTTGCGGCGATGCTCCTGGTGATTCTGCTGGCGGCGGAGCTGTTCACCAATGCGCTGGAGCATCTGGGCGAACGCCTCGGCATTTCCGAAGGCGTCACCGGCTCGCTGTTCGCCGCAGTGGGCACAGCGCTGCCGGAAACCGTTGTGCCGATCATGGCCATCGTCGCGGGCACGACGGATGCGAACGTGAACGCGGACATCAGCGTCGGCGCGATCCTCGGCGCGCCGCTGATGCTGTCCACGCTATCGATCGCGCTGATGGCGGTCTCGGTGCTGCGCCGGCGCGGTCTCGCGGGCCGTGTGACGCCGGAGCGCAGCGGCCTGGTGCGCGATCTCGATTTCTTCCTGTTCGCTTTCCTGCTCGCCGCCGCTGCGATGTTCGTGCCGCACACGCTGTTGTGGATGCGCGTGTTGCTGAGCGCCGCGCTGGTCGCGCTCTACGTCGTGTACATCGCCCTGACCATGCGCGCCTCGAACGCGCTGGTGGCAGAAGGTCACGGCACCAGCGCGGAGAAGCAGATGCACCTCACGCGCTTAGGGCTGAAGGAACACGGGAGCACCATCCTGCTGCAACTGCTGCTCGCCGTAGTATTGCTGGTGCTGGGCGCGGAAGGCTTCATCCACGGCGTCGTCGGCATTTCCAACGCACTGGGAATTTCCGCGCTGGTGCTGTCGCTGCTGATCGTGCCCATCGCCACCGAGCTGCCGGAAAAAGTGAACAGCATCCTGTGGGCGCGGCGCGGCAAGGATACGCTCGCGGTCGGCAACATCACCGGCGCGATGGTGTTCCAGGGCACGCTGCTGCCCGCGCTCGGCATCCTGATGACACCGTGGCTGCCGCGCCCCGAAGTACTGAGCGGCATCATCATCACCCTGCTCGCTGCAGCGTGGCTGCGGCTCAACGCCTCGCGCGGCGGGCCGCGTGTCGCCGCGCTGCTGGCCAGCGGATTGTTTTACCTGACGTATCTGGCCATCACGCTGCTGTAAGTGCGCGCCGGATTCCGGTTTCTGAGGGATTTCCTTTCTTGTTGCCGCACCGCGATCGGCGGAGAATCGGGCCATAGCCGACTGAGCGCCGTCCTGCGTGATGGCGAACGAAAGTGTCATGGGCAAGGCCAGTAAATATGTGGCGCGCGCGGTGGATGACGCGGGCGTCGTGCATTACACCGAAGACGAGAATCGCATCTGGGCGGAGTTGTACGCGCGCCAGCAGCCCGCAATGCACGACAAGGCTTGCGCCGAATACCTGCACGGCCTGGAACTGCTGAAACTGCCGCAGGATCATGTGCCGCAACTCGAGGAAGTCTCGCGCGTGCTGCGCCGCGAGACCGGTTGGGAAGTGGCGCCGGTGCCGGCGCTGATCCCGTTCAGCGATTTCTTCGAGTTGCTCGCGGGCAAGCGTTTCCCTGCCGCCACCTTCGTGCGCCGCCGCGACGAACTGGACTATCTGCAGGAGCCGGACATCTTCCACGAGATGTTCGGTCACACGCCGATGTTCACCAACAAATATTTCGCGGAGTTCTCGCACACCTACGGCAAGCTCGGCCTCGCTGCGAGCGCGGAAGACCGCGTATTCCTCGCGCGCATGTACTGGTTCACGGTGGAGTTCGGGCTGGTCGGCTCGCTGACGGGCGCGCCGGGCAAACCCTTGCGCATCTACGGTGGCGGCATCCTCTCTTCGATCGGCGAAACCGAGTACGCGCTCTACAGCGAGCTGCCGCAGCGGCGCCGCTTCAACATCCTAGATGCGCTGCGCACGCCCTACCGCATCGACATCATGCAGCCGCTCTACTACGTGATCGAGGATTTGCGCGAGCTTTACGAACTCGCGCGCATGGACCTGATGGCGCAGGTGCGCGAAGCAAAACGGCTGGGCCTGCATGCGCCACTGTTCCCCGCGCCAGCGCAGGCCGCGGCGCATTGAAACGCACCCGCTCTGCCCGGTTTGCCTACGAAGAATGTGCGTAAATATATAAATAAAAATCATAATACAGTAATTGATAACATTTGTTTTCTCGATATGTGCAGGAGCGGGTGACGAAAAAGAGCCGGAGAAAAACACAGATGAGCAAAGACCAGAACCCGCTGGGCACCGACGGCTTCGAGTTCGTCGAGTTCACCGCGCCGACGCGCGAAGGTGTGCGGCAGTTGCACGACCTCTTGCAGATGCTCGGCTTCACCGCCGTCGCGCGCCATCGCAGCAAGGACGTGACGCTGTTCCGCCAAGGCGGCATCAACTTCCTGGTCAACGCCACGCCGTACACGCACTTCCAGCAGTTCGCGCAGGCGCACGGCCCCTCTGCCTGCGCGATGGGCTGGCGCGTGAAGGACGCGGTGCGCGCCTACGAATACGCCATCGCCCAGGGCGCGGTGCCCTTCGATGCGCGGCCCGGCTTCATGGAACTGCGCCTGCCGGCGGTTTACGGTATTGGCAACAGCGTGCTGTATTTTATTGACCGCTATGACGAGCGCGAGGTCTACGACGTGGATTTCCGCTACACCGCCGGCATCGACCCGCAGCCGAAAGGCGTCGGCCTCGACGTGATCGACCATCTCACGCACAACGTCGAGCGCGGCAACATGGACCTGTGGTCCGGCTTCTACGAGCGCATCGGCAACTTCAAGCAGATCCGCTACTTCGACATCGAGGGCAAGCAGACCGGCCTGCTCTCGCGCGCCATGACCTCGCCCTGCGGCAAGATCCGCATCCCCATCAACGAGAGCGCCGACGACAAGAGCCAGATCGAGGAATTCCTGCGCCAGTATCGCGGCGAGGGCATCCAGCACATCGCGCTATCCACGCCCGACATCTACAAGACCGTCGCCGAACTGCGCCGGCGCGGCGTGGCGTTCATGGATACGCCCGACGCCTATTACGAGAAAGTCGATCAGCGCGTGCGCGGCCATCGCGAGGACGTAGCGCGCCTGCGCGAACTCGCCATTCTCATCGACGGTGCGCCGGAAGAAGGCATCCTCTTGCAGATTTTCACCAGTACCGTGATCGGCCCGATCTTCTTCGAGATCATCCAGCGCAAGGGCAACGAGGGTTTCGGCGAAGGCAATTTCCGCGCGCTGTTCGAGTCGATTGAGGATGATCAGATCAGGCGCGGCGTATTGCCGCAGAAGGTGGAAACCGCGCATGAATAAATGGATCTACCGTCCGCATGTCGAAGGCCAAGCCTCGCGACAGGCGCACGCCGACTTGCCGGAAGGCAGCTACGAACGCGAACTGGGCAAGGAAGGTTTCTATGGCCCAGCCTCGCACATGATTCATCCACGCCCGCCGACCGGCTGGACCCAGTGGGAAGGCCCGCTGCGACCGCGCGCCTTTGACTGCGCGAAGCTGCACGCTGAGGGCAACTCGCCCTGGGATGCGCAGGA
>JBOICL010000259.1:0-2112 GCA_050740055.1 Stenotrophobium sp. | reverse complement strand
ACACCATGACCTTCCGCGCCATCGGCACACACATCCGCTCGACCGAGCCCACCGCCTTCGGCTGGCTGGTCGCGCTGATGTGCTACCAGCCGTTCTACTCGCTGATCGGCGGCCAATACCTGAAATACGACGACGGCCTTGGCTGGGGTCCGTGGCTCTCCGGCATGCCCGCGCTGCAGGCGATCTGGGGTACGGCGATCATCGTGCTGGTGTTTGCCTACTCGTTGTGCACCGTGGCCTTCGGCCTGCGCTTCTCCAATCTCACGCACCGCGGCATCATCACCTCCGGCCCCTACCGCTACAGCAAGCACCCGGCCTACCTGTCGAAAAACCTGAGCTGGTGGCTGGTCTCCGTGCCCTTCATCTGCAAGGCCGGTGCCTTCGAGGCTTTCCGCAACTGCTGCCTGCTCGGCCTGCTCAACGTTATCTACTTCCTGCGCGCGCGAACCGAGGAATGGCACCTGAGCCGCGACCCGCTTTACGTCGCCTACGCGCAGTGGATCAACGAACATGGACTGCTGGCCGGCGTGGGACGACGACTGCCGTTTTTGCGCTATCGCGCACCGGTCATGACCTCACCCGCTCTCACGGTTTTGACTCACAAGAATGTTTAATAATATATAATAAATTTATATATAGTAAATACTATAAAACACATTCCCCAAGCAAAGAATGCAGAGCGGGTGACACTATTGATCCAGCCCACAATTTCGTTCGTCCTGAGCCTGTCGAAGAACGTTGCAACACGGGTTTCGACCGTTTGGCAAGCTCACAGCTCAACCCGAACGGTTTCCATTTAAATTCGGGCGGATCAATAACCATGCAAGCGCCACCGACCTCACTTGCCGCAATACGGCGTTTGCAACGCAACGACGACGCCAACATCGAACACGTCCTGCGCTGGCTGCTGGGTGCGGCGCTGCTGCTGCGGCTGCTGTTCCCGTTCTTCGACTCGCCGCTCGATCACCTGTTCTCCGATCCTGGCCGCCACTGGGAAAACGGCCTGTATTTCCTGCATCCCAATGTCATGGGCAGCGGCGATCCCTACCTGTATCAACTGTGGATGTTCCTGCTGCAAAAACTGACGCTGGGCAGCCACCCCGCGGTGCTGCTGGGCTGCGGCCTGCTGTGCGCGCTGATGCCCTATGGCTGGTATCGCATGCTGAAGGAACTGCTGCCACGAACGCAGGCGTTGGCCGGGGCGCTGGTGATCGCGCTGGTGCCAGGTTTCCTCGGCATCTACGCCTACTTCATGAACGAGACCCTGCTGCTCACGCTGACCGGCTTCGCTTTCTGGGCAACCTTCCGCGCGCAACGCAAGCGCACGCAGGGCGCCTTCGCACTGGCCTGCGCCCTGTGGCTCGCGGCCGGTTTCACGCGCAGCATCGCGCTGCCGATGGCGCTGCTGTGCCTGCTGACGATCTGGCTGCCGCAGCGGAACAAGATCGCGAAAGCAGTCATCGGCACGATCATGCTTTCTGGCCTGCTGATCCCCGCCGGCCTGCACGGGCGCGCCAGTCTCGGCTACTTCGCGCCTTTCGGTAATCTCTATCTCAACGAAATCTACAGCCAGAGCGGCCAGCGCACCATCTCCATCGATTTCGGCCCCAAGGGGCGCTACGTCTTTGGCTCGCCGAGTTTCTACAATCCTACTTTCTACCCATTCTCTGACTGGACCTCGAACCGCACCGGCGACGCCGCCATCCGCATCGATCTGTCGCAAGGCCGCGCGCCGTGGATTGCGGAACTGCAACGCATCCGGCAGCAGCGGACTTTCCCACGCGCCGCCGAGATCGGCGAAAACCTGCTCTACCTGTTTTTCGGCCAGTGCTGGCCGGATAACGACCGCGGCTCGGTCAGCGGCTGGCTCACACTGTGGACGCGCTGGCTGTGGCCGCTCGTGATTCTCGCCGTCGCCTGGGGCGCGGCGACTCGCCGCTACCGCGGACGGGAATGGCTACTACCGGTCTGCGCGCTCGGCACTTTCCTGTATATCGCCATTCAGCAGCAGGGCGTGGTCGAAGCACGCTTCCGCCTGCCGATCGACCCGATCCTTGTCGCCGCGCTGATACTGCTTTTCGCCTCTCCCAGAACGCAGGGGCAAGACCGCAG
>JBOICL010000258.1:0-2521 GCA_050740055.1 Stenotrophobium sp. | reverse complement strand
GTCGGCCCCGGCACGCGCAAGAACATCGACGAATTCACCCGCACCACCGCCGGCGCGGTGGCGAAGATCGGCGGCGCCGACGAGGGCAAGGCGATCATCGTGATCAATCCGGCCGAACCACCCTTGATCATGCGCGATACCATCCATTGCCTGACCGTGGACGCGCCCAAGCAGAAGGAAATCGAGCAGTCGGTGCGCGACATGATCGCCGACGTGCAGAAGTACGTGCCGGGATATCGCCTCAACAACGGCCCGGTGTTTGACGGCAACCGCGTCACCACCTTCATGGAGGTGGAAGGCCTCGGCGACTTCCTGCCGAAATACGCCGGCAACCTCGACATCATGACCGCCGCCGCCACGCGCACCGCAGAAATGTTTGCAGAGGAAATTCTCGCTGGCCGGCTCACACTAGAAGCCATCGCCGCATAAGGAGCCTGACATGAACCTCAAAGGCATCAAGATCAAAGTGCATGACATGTCGCTGCGCGACGGCATGCACCCCAAGCGCCACCAGATCACCATCGAGCAGATGAAGTCCATCGCCAAGGGCATGGACGAAGCCGGCGTGCCGCTGATCGAAGTGACGCACGGCGACGGCCTCGGCGGCGCCTCGGTCAACTACGGTTTTGCCGCGGCGACCGACGAGCAGTATCTGCGCGCGGTGATACCGCTGATGAAGCAGGCGAAGGTTTCGGCGCTGCTGCTGCCCGGCATCGGCACCGTCGATCACCTGCGCCTGGCCGCCGATTGCGGCGTCAGTACGATCCGCGTCGCCACGCACTGCACCGAGGCCGATGTCTCCGAGCAGCACATCAGCCTCGGCCGCAAGATGGGCCTCGACACCGTGGGCTTCCTGATGATGGCGCACATGGTCGAGCCGGAGAAAATCCTCGAACAGGCGAAGCTGATGGAAAGCTACGGCGCCAACTGCCTCTACGTCACCGACTCCGCCGGTTACATGCTGCCGGACGACGTCACCGCGCGCATTAGCCTGCTGCGCGACAAGCTCAAGCCGGAAACCGAGATCGGTTTTCACGGCCACCACAATATGTCTATGGGCATCTCCAACTCGCTCGCCGCAGTGGAAGCAGGCGCACGCCGCATTGACTGCGCCGCCGGCGGCATGGGCGCGGGCGCGGGCAACACACCCTTGGAAGTGTTCATCGCCGTGTGCAACCGCATGGGCATCGAAACCGGCGTGGACCTGTTCAAGATCAGCGACGTCGCCGAAGACCTGGTCACGCCGATCCTAGACTTCCCGGTGCGCATCGACCGCAACTCGCTCACGCTCGGTTACGCCGGCGTGTATTCCAGCTTCCTGCTGTTCGCCAAGCGCGCCGAGGCCAAATACGGCGTCTCCGCCCGCGAAATCCTGCTGGAGCTGGGCCGCCGCAAGATGGTCGGCGGACAGGAAGATATGATCGAAGACACCGCCATCACCATGGCGCGCGAAAGAGGCATCAAGCCGAAAGCCGCGTAAGCAGCGTCACTCGCGACAACCCAAAAAGGCCCTCCACTCGGAGGGCTTTTTTTGTTGTAAGCAGGATGCCCAGACGTCGCGAGCGCATGGATGCGCAAGAGCGCGGCAACGATCTTCCAGCATTCCCCTCCCCCAGAAACCGTCACCCGCTCCCGGCGTTTTCCCTGGAAGAATTGTTATTAAATATTAATCAAATATAAATTTGATAAATAATATAAAACAAAATCAAAGACTCACCCTGCGAGAGCGGGTCTTGCCCCAGCACTCGGGGGCGGTACTTGCGACGACCCCTGACAAGGCGTTTAATCGTTGGGCCGTGCTCATCAGCGCGGCACTTTTATGCGGGTGAGAACACGCTATGCCAGTTCAAGATTTGGCGATTCGAAGATTGACGCAGTTGCCGATGCAATATGACGTGATTCTTTCCGTCATCTAAATTCAGGCTAAGGAGTTAACGCGCACATGGATGAGTTATACGTCAAACCCGTCGAGTTATACGTCACGCTGGTGACGTCTAATTATAGTTAGACTCTTGTCAGCAGCTTGGAGGGATTTATGTCAGCGGTTTCCAGCACCAATAAGAAAATCCAGATTTCGAAACTAATTTTCATGGCGACGCTAATATCTTCTGCATCCCCTATGGCGATGGCTGATGGTGGGCATAAGTGGATGGGGTCTGCGCCTTCATTTTGTCGTTCAGAACCGTACGGCAAGTTAACGCCGAAGCAGATGTCAATATGTGATGAAGCAGCTTTCCGATATTTATCCAAGAATTGGAAAACCATAACAGCATCTAACGGGCAAGCCTATGAAATTGCATTAGATACAATAACCCGTCCCCTCCCAGCCAACTCTGATGGTGGCGCTACGTTACGTGCTGCTTCGGTACTGGTGTATATGCCTGAAGGAAGTACTTTCAATCCAGATAATGTGTTTCACTTCTATTTTGACTGCCACGACCGATTTCAGACATTTTCGTAACGGTGGTCTCCAGTTGAATACGCACCACCTCTATCTATTGCTGCCAAAATTTCTTCTATC
>JBOICL010000257.1:0-1123 GCA_050740055.1 Stenotrophobium sp. | reverse complement strand
CCGAGCGGCGCGTGGATTACTACGCGCCCATCGACGGTTATGTCGCCGAACTCGGCACGCGACTGGGCATGCAGGTCACACCGGGCATGAGTCTGTTCAAGCTGGTGGACCTGTCGAAGGTCTGGGTGATCGCACAGGTGCCGGAAGCGCAGGCGGCACAGGTGCACGTGGGCGCGGCGGTCACTGCGCAGTCCGCATCGCTGCCCGGCGAAACCTTCAGCGGCAAGGTGGATTATGTGTATCCCGATGTGGAGCCCACTACTCGCACGCTTAGGCTGCGCTTTGAACTCGATAACCGGAAGCTGGAACTGCACCCCGGCGCCTACGCGGACGTGACCATTGCTAGCGGCGCGGCGCACGAGGCGCTGCTGGTGCCCAGCGAGGCGCTGATCCGCAGCGGCAGGCGCACCGTGGTGATCGTCGCTCAGGGTGACGGCGGCTTCACGCCGGTCGAAGTGCGCACCGGCCAGTCCTCCGGCGAGCGCACCGAAATCCTCGATGGCCTGAAAGCGGGGCAGCGCGTGGTGGCTTCCGGTCAGTTCCTGATCGACTCCGAGGCGAATCTCACGGGTGCCCTGAAGCGGCTCGACGACAAGCAGGTGAATGACAACCCAGCTGCGGCGACGCCGGAGAATGCGCCGATGAACAAGCAGGGCGACAAGACCATGCCCGGCGGACACACGATGCCTATGCCGGACGGCAGCACCATGACCATGCCCGACCAGCAGCCTATGCAAGCGCCCGCTGAAAAATCAGGGAGCGCACCATGATTGCCAAGCTCATTCACTGGTCGGTGCATAACCGCTTCCTGGTTCTGACCGGCACGCTGCTGCTGGCGGCCTGGGGCGCGTACAGCGTGACGCAAACGCCGCTGGACGCGATACCGGACTTGTCCGATACGCAGGTCATCATCCGCACCTCCTACCCCGGCCAGTCGCCGCAGGTGGTGGAGGATCAGGTCACCTACCCGCTGACCACGACGATGCTGTCGGTGCCCTGCGCCAAGACCGTGCGCGGTTACTCGTCCTTCGGCGATTCCTTCGTCTACGTCATCTTCGACGACCGGACCGATCTCTACTGGGCGCGTTCGCGCGTGCTGGAATATCTCAGCCAGTTGCAGGGC
>JBOICL010000256.1:0-5951 GCA_050740055.1 Stenotrophobium sp. | reverse complement strand
CTGCATGGAGATTTCCGCGCCCAGCTGGGCCAGCTTATCCGCCACCGCCGGCACCATGGCGACGCGCTTTTCGTGGGCCCGTGTTTCCTTCAGCACGGCAATTTTCACTGCCATAAATGCTCCCAAGCTGCAAAATCGATAGTGGCTGGCGCCCGCAGCGCGCCGCGATCGCGGACCGGATCAGGCGGCTGCCGCGACATCCGCCGCGCGGCATCTTCGCGGCCCAACCCGGGGCAGCGAAGTCTAGCCGATTGTGCTGCATTGCACAGGGCGCGCAAAGAGCATTGCCGTGTCTGCGTAGTGCGGGCAGGCACGAGGGGAAAACCCAGTTTTGGTGGCACCCGCCCACGACACGGTGTTTTTGCATAGCAAAACGGGTGCGGGAGCGGGCGGTGGGGTGCCGACCTTCGCGGGTCGCGGGCGCCTCCCGCGCCCATTGCCTTTCGGGCAAGCACCGTGTCGGCACCCGCTCTCGCAGGAAGCGGTAACATGTAAGAGATATATTATTAATTATTATAATAATATATAAATATATTAGCACATTCCTCCCACGTCAAACCAGCAGAGCGGGTGGCCGCAATGCGCAGATGAAAGAGCGACCGCGGCAGATTCCGGGTTAGCATGTGCGCCCTTAAAAACCGGCCCTCATCATGGAAATCGCCAGCCAGCGCGTCGCGCGCATCCACTACACCCTCACCAACGACAAGGGCGAAGTCATCGACAGCTCCAGCGGCGGCGAACCGCTGGCTTACTTGCACGGCGGCGGCAACATCATTTCCGGCCTAGAAAAGGCGCTGGAAGGCAAGAAGGCCGGCGACAAGTTGCAGGTGAAAGTCTCGCCGGAGCAGGGCTACGGCTTGCGCGACGAGGCGCTGGTGCAGCAGGTGCCGCGCCGCGCGTTCCAGGGCGTGCGCGAGATCAAGCCCGGCATGAGCTTCCACGCCGAAGGCCCGCGCGGCCCCACCAGCGTCACGGTGATGAAAGTCGCGGGCGACATGGTCACCATCGACGGCAACCACGCGCTGGCCGGCGAGACGTTGAACTTCGACGTGGAAGTCGCCGAAGTGCGCGCCGCCACCGCCGAGGAAATGCAGCACGGACACGTGCATGGCGCGGGCGGGCATCATCATTGAAGGCTCGCGGAGCAGCGGCGGCGCCCGCTCTCCCGCAAGCCGCGAACATTTGCCGTAACCTCCTGTCCTAAATTTGCATTCAGGAATCGGGAGGACATATGAAACTTTCCATCGCCGCGGGCGGCATGTCACTGCTGATGCTGGCCCTCGCGGGTTGTGCGGGGACGCCCGCCGCAGAGGCACCGCCGCCCGCGCTCACGCTGCAACAGGCCATCGCCAGTCCCGCGCGCACCGCGGCCTACCGCACGCGCGACCGCTACCGGCACCCACTGGAGACGCTGCAATTTTTCGGCGTGCAGCCAGACATGGACGTGGTGGAAGTCTGGCCCGCGCCCGGCTGGTACACGGAAATCCTCGCGCCGTATTTGCGCGATCGCGGCCGCTACACCGCCGCCGGTTTTGTCGTGACCTCGGTGCAGGTGCCGGACTGGCGCAAGCAGGATATGGCCGAATACGCGGCCAAGCTCGCCGCCGCGCCGAAACTCTATGACCGCGTGACCGTGACCGAGGCCGGCGCGCCGGATCACTGGGAGATCGCGCCGCCCGCCAGCGCCGACCGCGTGCTGACTTTCCGCAACGTGCACAACTGTATCAGCGGCGACTACGCCACGTTGATGTTCGACGCCATGTTCAATGCGCTCAAGCCCGGCGGCATCCTCGGCGTCTGCGAACACCGCGCCGACCCCGGCACCACGCTGGAGCAGATGAAGAAGACTGGCTACGTCACCGAGGCCTACGTGATCCAGCTCGCCGAGCAGGCCGGGTTCAAGTTACAGGCGCAATCCGAAATCAACGCCAACCCGCTCGACCATCACGACCATCCCGAGGGCGTGTGGACACTGCCGCCAACGCTGCGCCTGGGCGATCAGGACCGGGCGAAATATCTGGCGATCGGCGAGAGCGATCGCATGACGCTGCGCTTCGTCAAGCCGATGAAGATTGCGCCCAGCGGGCGCATCGAGGGCGGCTGAAGCAGCGCTCAGTTGGGCTTGATCGGGATGCTGCCGTAAGTCTGGTCCCAGAGGTCGCGCTGTGCGATCAGGCGGCTGTCCTGCCAGATCACGTAGGGGTCGGTATCCAGGGCCTTGCCCACGGCGCTGTGCGCAAGATCGACATTGCTCGCCACGCGCAGATGGCCGCTGATCCACTGCGCATCGCCGATATGGTTGCGTTTGAGTTCGGGGAATGCACGATGCAACGCGATCGCGCAGCGCGCCGGATCGGCGGGGTCGAAATCCACTTCGTACAGGCGGTTGTTGAAGAACTCCAGCACCAGCCTGCCGGTGCCGCCCAGGTAGCGATAGCCGTCCACCCTGAGCGTCGCCATGCGATGCTCAGGGTAGCGCGGGCTATCCGGGTAGTCGTCCATTCTGAGCACTGCGATGTAACCTGCGGCGGACAGCGCAGCGTTCACCGTGGGCAGGCGGTCGTAACTGCGAAATCCGGCGAGATCAGCGCGCTCCGCTTCCACCTGCGTGTAGACGGCGTTCTCCGGGTTCACGCTGTGCTGGATCATGTACTGACGGCCGGTCCAGAACAACATGACCAGCGCTACGGCCACAAAGGTCGCGGCTAGCCAGCGCAGCGGTTTGCTTTTTTTCCACCATTCCGGCGGTTCCAGCCAGTCGCGTTTGAGAGTTGTCTTCGGCATTCCCGGATTCTAAGGCAGACCGATGCGCAGGTTGTTCACCGCCAGCCGTATTTCACGCAGGAAGCACAGCAGTGCGCAGATGAAGGCGGTCATGGCTCCGATGAAAAGCAGCGCCACTGGCTTGGCCATGTTGAGGTTCAGAGAGGCGCCGACAAACAACGTGACCACTACCGAGCAGATCAGCAGCGCACAGATGGTGCAGCAGCCGATGCCAAAATAAATCAGGTGCGCACGCTGGTCCAGTATGGCGAGTTCGTGTTGCAAGCTTGCAGCCGGTTCGGGCTCGATGCCCTTGAGCATGCCGGCCAGCCTGCGCGCCCGATCGACGATGCGCGCCAGCCGGTTGGTCAGGACAATCAGCGTCGAGCCGATGCCGGCGATGAGAAACACCGGCGCCACCGACAACTGGATGACATGGGCGATCGATGAAACCTGGGCATCCACCATGCTTCGCTCCCGCAGCTTGAATTACGGCGCCAAGCTTACTCAGTCCTGAGGCTCGTAGCCCAGATTCGGCGACAGCCATTTCTCCGCTTCCTTCAGGGTCCAGCCCTTGCGGCGCGCGTAGTCCGCGACCTGTTCCTTGTTGATGCGGCCGAGCACAAAATACTGCGACTGCGGGTGCGAGAAATACCAGCCGCTGACCGCCGCGCCGGGCCACATGGCGTAGCTCTCGGTGAGCTGGATACCGGTGTTGTTCTCCACGGCCAGCAGCTTCCACAGCGTGGCTTTCTCGCTGTGTTCGGGGCAGGACGCATAACCGGGTGCGGGGCGGATGCCGAGATATTTTTCCTCGATCAGCGCCTCGTTGTCGAGGCGCTCGTCGGGGATGTAGCCCCAGAATTCTTTGCGCACGCGCTGGTGCAGACGTTCGGCGAACGCTTCGGCGAGACGGTCCGCCAGCGATTCCAGCAGGATGCCGCTGTAGTCATCGTTGGCCTTCTTGAACGCCATCACCCGGTCGAGACAGCCGAGTCCGGTGGTAACTGCGAACGCGCCGACATAATCGGCCAACCCGCTGTCTTTTGGTGCGACGAAATCCGCCAGGCAGCGGTTCGGCACGCCCTCACGATGCTCGCCCTGCTGGCGCAGGTTGATCAGGCGCGTGAGCGGCTGCGCGCGCGATTCGTCGGTGTAGATTTCGATGTCGTCGTCATCCACGCGGCTGGCGGGGAACAGGCCGATCACGCCGTTGGCAGTCAGCCACTTCTCCGCGATGATGCGGTCGAGCATGGTCTGAGCGTCGGCGAACAGCTTGCGCGCGGCCTCGCCGCTGGCGGGATTGTTGAGCAGGTCCGGGTAGCGGCCCTTGAGTTCCCAGGAGATGAAGAACGGCTGCCAGTCGATGAACTCGCGCAGCTCCTCCAGCGGGTAGTCGCGCAGGGTTTTCACAAACTGCGTCGCCGCGTGATGCTGGTGATCGCAGTTCGGGCCTTCACAAACATCTTTCGCCTGTTGCAGCAGCATGCGCGGGCGCGGCGGGTGATAGCCGCTCCAGTCTATCGGCGTCGCATTGGCGCGCGCGGCGGCCAGCGTGACGAACTTCTCGTTGACGTGTCTTTGCGCATGGCGCTCGCGGATGGAGTCGTATTCTTTCTTGATCTCCTCCATCAGCCTCGGCTTCTGCTCGGCGGACAGCAGCGCGGCGGCGACGGGCACGGAACGTGAGGCGTCCTTCACCCATACCACCGGGCCGTGGTACTGCTTGTCGATCTTTACCGCCGTATGCGCGCGCGAGGTGGTGGCGCCGCCGATCATCAGCGGAATCTCGAAACCCTGGCGCTCCATCTCCTTCGCCATGTTCACCATCTCGTCCAGTGACGGCGTGATCAGGCCGGAGAGGCCGATGATGTCGGCCTTGTGCTCGCGCGCGGCGTCGAGAATCTTCTGTGCCGGCACCATCACGCCGAGATCGACGACGTCGTAGTTGTTGCACTGGAGCACCACGCCGACGATGTTCTTGCCGATGTCGTGCACGTCGCCCTTGACCGTCGCCATCACCAGCCTGCCCTTGGCGGTTGCCGCGTCGCCGGGCTTTTTTTCAGCCTCAATGAACGGGATCAGGTAGGCCACGGATTTTTTCATCACGCGCGCGGATTTCACCACCTGCGGCAGGAACATCTTGCCCGCGCCGAACAGGTCGCCGACCACGTTCATGCCGTCCATCAGCGGGCCCTCGATGACCTCGATGGTGCGGCCGTTGGCGGCGGTGATTTCCTTGCGCAGTTCTTCGGTGTCGATCTCGACGTGCGCGTCGATGCCCTTCACCAGCGCGTGCTTGATGCGTTCGCGCACCGGCAGGCCGCGCCAGGCTTCGTCTTCCACCACCTGCTTCTGGCCGTCGCCGCGGAATTTCTCGGCGATTTCGAGCATGCGCTCGGTGCTGTCGGCGCGGCGGTTGAGAATAACGTCCTCGATGCGCTCGCGCAGTTCCGGGTTGAGTTCGTCGTAAATCATCAGCGCGCCGGCGTTGACGATGCCCATGCTCATGCCCGCCGTGATCGCGTGATACAGGAACACCGAGTGAATCGACTCGCGCACGACGTTGTTGCCGCGGAACGAGAACGAGACATTGGAGACGCCGCCGCTGATCAGCGCGCTGGGCAGGTTCTGCTTGATCCAGCGCGTCGCCTCGATGAAGTCGACGCCGTAGTTGGCGTGCTCCTCGATGCCGGTTGCAACCGCAAAGATGTTGGGGTCGAAGATGATGTCCTCGGCTGGAAACTCCACCTGCTCGGTGAGGATCTTGTAGGCGCGCGCGCAGATGTCCCTGCGCTTCTGCAGGTTGTCGGCCTGACCGTTTTCGTCGAAGGCCATGACCACGATCGCAGAGCCGTATTTGCGGCACAGGCGCGCCTGCTCGATAAATTTTTCCTCGCCCTCCTTCATCGAGATCGAGTTGACGATGGGTTTGCCCTGCACGCACTTGAGGCCGGCCTCGATCACTTCCCACTTCGAGGAGTCGATCATCACCGGCACGCGCGCGATGTCTGGTTCTGCCGCAATCAGTTTGAGGAAGCGGTCCATCGCCGCCTTGCCGTCGAGCATGCCCTCGTCCATGTTGACGTCGATCACCTGCGCGCCGGCTTCGACCTGCTGGCGCGCGACGGTGAGCGCGGCGTTGTAGTCGCCGGCCTTGATCAGGTCGCGGAACTTGGCGGAGCCGG
>JBOICL010000255.1:0-5057 GCA_050740055.1 Stenotrophobium sp. | reverse complement strand
GCAGCATGATCTCCGCCAGCCATACGCGATAGGGCTCACGCGGGTGCTGCCAGGGAAGATCGTGGCGACCGTGTTTGTCGAACCAGTGCAGAAGACGCGCGGAGAAACTGGGTTCGTTCATGGCGTCTGCCGTGCCAGCCGCTCTATGCCTTCGCTGGTGGCGACGGCTTGGCTCCGCAGCTTGCGCTCGATCAGCCACGGCCCGATCAGCGGCGGCACCCAGAAATCCGGTTCCAGATCGGCGCTGAAATGCAGGCAGGTTTCGCCAGCGCAGGGCGTCATCGTCCAGGCGGCCTTGCCATAGCGCAGGTCAGAGAGTGCAGGCAGCACATTTGCGGTGATGGCCAGTGTCGCGTCGTTGCGCAGGCTGTGCATGTCCTGCACCTGCCGGAGTTCGCGGCAGAAGATGGCGACGCAGAAGTGAACTTCCGTGGCCAGTCGTATCGTGCCGTCGGCATTTTCGGCCAACACCTGCGCGCTGCGCACGGAGCGGTTGATCTCCGGCAGCCTGCGCCAGTCGCTGAATACCGCGTAGGCCCGCGCCGGTTCGGCGTCGAGCCGGGTCTGCATGTCGATGTGATAGCGCTTGCCGTCACGGTGGACTTCGACGCTTTGCACTTCAGCGGCAGAGACCATTCCCGCACACACGAACAGCAGCGCCAGTGCCAGCGCCCGCTTCACGAGCCGGGCTGTTTCTGCGGCTGCTGTGTCTGCTGCTGCGGCTGCTCCGGAGCGGGCTTCTGGCCCAGCAGCTGGCCGAGCGCATTGCCCAGTTGACCGCCGAGCTGGTCGCCGAGTTTCTGACGTATCTCGTCCTTGTGCTGGTCGAGCTGCTTCTGGATTTCGGAGACCGCCTTCTGCTTGAGGAGATCGTTCAACTGCACCTTGTACGAGGGCGCGAACAGGTTGCCGCTGAGCTGGATCGGAATGGTCAGGCCGCGCAGATCGCCGAGCGCCTTGCCGCCCTGGCCGCTGCTGGATTCGACGACAGTGGGCTTGGCCAGATAGTCGATGGTCTCGTTGGCCAGATCGACCTGGCCCGCGCCGGCGAGGCGGAAGACCGGGCTCTTGGCGTCGAGATCATCCGACTTGAGCACGCCGTTGATGATCTTGCCGCTGGCGGACAAGCTGGCGAAATCGGTTTCCTTCTGCGTATTGTCCGCCGCGCTGGCCTGCTGTCCTGCCATCAGCGCCTGCGCGTTGCGGATGATCTGGCCCAGATTGAAGCCTTTCACCGCGCCATTCTTGAGGTTGAAGCCTACGCTGCCGTCAAGCGCTTTGCGCAGTTCGCCGACGGTCGCACCGCTGCCGTTCAGGTCCAGCGTCAGGCTGCCGATACCGCTGACGTAGTCCTTGCCGAGAAAATCCTTCAGCAGTGGGCCGGCGTCGATGGTCTGCAACTGCGTCTTCAGCGCCACGGCGCGGCCGCCGCCGATGCGGCTGCTCTGCACGAGCTGTCCGCCGTAGAGGCGCGCGGTCAGGGCCTGCTGCTTGGCGCTGTTTTTGGGGCCGGCGATGGTGAGATGCACGTCGCTGAGGTTGAGGCCGCTGATCTTCAGCGCGCCGACATCCACGCTGCCGTTGACGTTGAGCGCGTCGAGCGCACCGGTGGGAATCTTCACGCTGTTGATGTCGGACTTGGCACCGCCCGCGTTGCCGGCTACGCCGGGCTTGTCGGATTTCGGCGCCATGTAGCCGTCGGCGTCGAGCTTGTCTGCCTTGAGCGCGAACACGATCGCCTGCGTGGAGAAATCGCGCAGGCCGAGGTTGCCGGTGAGGGTGGTCTGATCAAGTTTGAAATTGAGATTGTTCAGCATCGCACTCTTGGAGCTGCCATCCAGTTGCGCGCTGAGGCTCGCGGCGGTCAGCGCGTTGCGGTCGCTGGTCACCGGCGCCGTCATGCCCAGCTTGGCCATGATGTTGCGCGGGCTGAACGGCTTGATGCTCACCGGGCCAGAAAATTTCGGCGCGTCGCCGTTGAGGTTTTCGCCGCTGATCTCGGTGTTGAGCGTCAGGCCCGCCGCCTGCAATTCGCCCTTGCTGAATTTCGCCGTGCCCGCAGCCTGGTTGTAGTCGAGGTCGCCGGTCAGTTGCACCTCCTGCTTGCCGCCCGGCACCGCTGCGCCGCTGAGGCCGGCGGTGAGCTTGAGGCCGTTGACGGTGTAGTTTTTCGCATCGGTGTCAGCGAGAACCTTGCCGTCGAGCTTGAGCTGGATGAGCGCTTGCGGCGCGGTGGACGACAGCGCCAGCGACAGGGCCACGTCGAAGGGCTTGCCGGGACTCAGCGAACCGGTCTTGAAGTTCAGATGCTCGATCGCGTAGTGCTTGCGCGCCTGTGCATCGTTGTAGTCGATGTTGGCGTCGTCGATCTCGATGCCGCCGATGTTGATGCCCTTGAGTTCAATGCTGGATTTCCCTCCGGATTTCTCCTGCGGCTTGGGCTTTTCCGGCTGCGAAAGATCGGACCAGTTGTTCCCGCCCTTCGCATTCTTCGCCAGGTTCAGATGCAGGCCATCCAGCGTGATCGCGCTGGCCTCGACGCGCTTGTCGAAAATCAGCGGCAGCAGGCGCACGCCCACGCTCATCTCCTGCGCGGTCGCGAAAGGATCAGGGCCGAAGCCCGGCGCATTGCCAAGTTTCACGTCGCTCACTTTCACGCGCAGCCACGGAAACACGCTGAGCTTGATGTCTCCGAGCGTGAGATCGCGGTGTATCTGGTCGCTGGCCGCGACGGTCAGTTGTTTGCGGTAATTGTTCGGGTTGAACAGCAGCGGCAGCGCGATCGCGGCGATGATGAACAGGCCTACGATGGCGCCGGCGGCAATCAGCAGAATCTTGAACGGACGGCTCATGGCAATGACTTCGCGTGTGGGGAATGGAGTAGCGCCGCTAGTTTAAGCGACAGAACTCTGACCATCGCAGGCGTCATTCATTCCCACGTCCGTAAAAGCCTCACCCGCTCTTGCGTTCTGGCAGGTACAGACTGTGATTATATATTTAGTATATTTATATATAATCAATATTAAATAACAGTCAGCCGACTCAATTTGTAGAGAGCGGGTGCCGTTCAGCCGCCACCGATGGCGTGGACGATCTCGATGCGGTCGGCTTCGGCCAGCCAAGTCTGCGCGTACAGCGAGCGCGGCACGATTTCGCCGTTGCGCTCGACTGCCAGACGCTTGCCGCCGAACTTCATCTGCGCAATTAGTTCGGCCAGCGTGATGCGCTCCGGCAGTTCGCGGCGTTCGCCATTTACCGTCAGTTTCATCGCTTGCTCTCGTCACTGCGTCGATGCGCGGTTAGAATCCGCGCAGCGCGGGTGTCTTCTAATGGTAAGAAACTAGCTTCCCAAGCTAAGAACGTGGGTTCGATTCCCATCACCCGCTCCAATCAGTACATCCTGTACAAGACCGGCACATCCATGTGCCGGGGATTCAAAAAAAGCAATTTTCTATGCAGACCCCAGTTCAAGACCCGTTGCTCATCGCCGGCAAGGCCTACCGTTCGCGGCTGCTGGTCGGCACCGGCAAGTATAAGGACCTCGCACAGACGCGCGCGGCGATTGAGGCCAGCGGCGCGCAGATCGTCACCGTCGCTATCCGCCGCAGCAACATCGGACAGAATCCCGGCGAGCCGAACCTGCTCGACGTGATTCCGCCCGACCGCTACACCATCCTGCCCAACACCGCAGGCTGCTACACCGCCGAAGACGCGGTGCGCACCTGCCGCCTCGCGCGCGAACTGCTCGACGGCCATGCGCTGGTCAAACTCGAAGTGCTGGGCGATGCCAAAACCCTGTACCCCGACGTGCCCGCCACGCTCAAGGCGGCGGAGACGCTGGTCAAGGACGGCTTCCAGGTGATGGTCTACACCAGCGACGATCCCATCGTGTGCAAGCGCCTGGAGGAAATGGGCTGCGTCGCGGTGATGCCGCTGGCCGCGCCGATCGGCTCCGGCCTCGGCATCCAGAACCGCTACAACATCCTGACCATCGTCGAGAACGCGAAAGTGCCGATCCTGGTCGATGCCGGTGTCGGCACCGCCAGCGATGCGGCCATCGCGATGGAACTGGGCTGCGACGGCGTGCTGATGAACACTGCCATCGCCGAGGCAAAAGATCCGGTGCTGATGGCGTCGGCGATGAAGAAGGCGATCGAAGCGGGGCGCGAAGCCTTCCGCGCCGGACGCATGCCGCGCCGCCGCTACGCCAGCGCGTCGTCGCCGCTGGACGGCAACATCGCGTGAACTGCTGACGAGTCCGCCATGAGTCTGTACACGCCTACGCATTTCATCGGTACGGACACGGACGCACAGGCACTGATGCACGGCCATCCCTTCGCCACGCTGATTACTTCGGCGGATGGCGAGCAGCATGTCACGCATCTGCCGCTGCTGTGGCAAGAAGACGGCGCGCATGGTGTGCTGCTCGGTCACATGGCGCGCGCCAATCCGCATTGGCAGGCGTTTGCGGGCGGTGCGACCGTGGCCGTGTTCCACGGCCCGCATGCTTACATCTCGCCGGACTGGTATGTGAATCCCGCGCGCGAGGTGCCGACCTGGAACTACGCGGTGGTGCATGCACATGGATTGCCGCAGTTCATCGAGGCTGCGGACGAAAAGCTCGCGCTGATCGATCGCACCACTGCCGAGTTCGAACACGGCAAGGCCGCGCCGTGGACGCGCAGCGTGGACGGCGAACGGTTACAGAAGATGCTCGGCGCCATCGTCGCCTTCCGCATTCCGCTGGCGCGCATCGAGGCGAAATTCAAGATGAACCAAAACCGCACGGCGGGCGACCGCGTGCGGGTGATTGGCAAGCTGCGCGAGGCCGCACACCCCGATTTGCAGGCGATGGCGCAGTGGATGGAAGACCATGAGCGAAGCTGACCCGTCTCCCGTCTCCCGTCTCCCGTCTCACGCTCTACGCAGGGTGCGCAGCTTCGTGCGCCGTGAAGGGCGCATGACCGATGGCCAGAAATCCGCGCTGGAAAGGTTGTGGCCACGCTACGGACTCGATGCGCCCCCTCCCTCGCCCTCCCCCGCAAGCGGGGGAGGGC
>JBOICL010000254.1:0-4420 GCA_050740055.1 Stenotrophobium sp. | reverse complement strand
GCTCCACCCGCCACAATGCCCTCGAAGTTTGCCCCAGCCTCCCATGCGCCAACTGCACCAGAAACGGTTCCGATTGTCGCGCCAGCAATTGCAGTCGCGCCAATCCAAGCGAATTCTCCATTCGGATCGGTCTCGCTGATCGGGTTGCCATTGACATAGGCAAAGGTATTGAGCCCACCGCTCAGCCCGATTGGATCACTGTGAATATACCGGCCGAGTGTCGGGTCGTAGTACCGATTCATGTTGTAATACAGCCCGGATTCTGAATCATAGTACTGGCCGGGAAAGCCGATATTCAGCGTCATGCTTTGCGTCGTCACCGTTCTGGTAAACGCCGTATTCGCCGCCTGCCAGACGATGCCGCCGGAGGTATTGGCCACGGTGTCCGGCCGGCCCAGGTGGTCGTTGTGCACGTAATACAGCGTGCCGTTCACGACCGTGCCCACCAGCTGCCCGCCCAGCCAAATGTACTGCGTGCCGATGGAGGTGCTGTTCTTGGCGGTTTCCGCCACTAAGTTTCCCCCTGAGTAGACATAAGAATAACTGCCGCCGGCGCCTGACTTGGCCGCACGCTGACCCAGGGCATTGTAGCTGTAGGCGGTGGTGGCGCCGTTGCCGGTGAAGCTGGTCAGGCGGTTGAACCCGTCATAGCCGAAGCTGCGGGTGCCCAAGCTACCGTTGTCGGCGGTGGTGTTGCCCAGGCTGTCGTAGGTAAAGCTGCGACTGGTGCCGCCGGTAATGCCGGTGATCTGATTGTTGGCACTATTCACGGCATAAGTACTGGCGCTGCCAGCCAGGGTGTAGGTGTTGCGGTTGCCGTTGGCGTCAAGGCCGATGGACTGGTTGCCGACGCCGGCAGTCACGCCGGTCAGCCGGTACAGGTCGTCGTAAGCGAAGGTATGCGTCAGGCTGCTGTTATTGGCATTGGTGATGCCGGTGATGTTGCTGTTCTTGTCGTAGGCGTAGCTCAGCGATTGTATGTTGAACGGCGTAGAGGAGGCGGTCTTGGCGTTAATAGCGGTCAGCCGCTGGTCGGTGTCATAGCTCATAACGGCAGTGACCGTGTCGCCGGTTTGAATCGTACTGATTTGCGGCTGGCCTGGAACCAGATAGGCGAATGCGGCGATGGTGGTGGACGAGGTGCTGACGCTCTGGGGCTGGTTGACGCTGTTGTAGCCGTAGGTCAACGCCAGGCCGCCGGGATAGGTGATGCCGCTGAGCAAGTCATAACTGCCGTAGGTATAGGCGGTGGTGTAGGCAGTACCGTTGATGGTCGAGACCTGGCTGGCGATCTGCCCGCTTTGGGTGTAGGTGTAGGCGGTGGAGCCGCTGCCGTCGGTGAAGGTGCACAGGCGGGTCTTGCCATTGGTGCAGGCGTCGTAGGCGTAAGTTTGCGACTGCGCGCCCACGCGGACCGCGGTCAGGCGGTTCAGGTTGTCGTAGGTGTAGCTGGTGGCGACGCCGTTGTCGCGCGTCATCTGCGCCAGCGTGCCCGTGGCGTTGTAGGCAAAGCTCGTCGTGCCGGTATCCGGGCTGAAAATGGAGACGGAGTGGCCAAAACCGTCCAGGGCATAACCGGTGGTGTGTCCGTCGGGGTCGGTGACCGACTGCTGATTTCCCATGCCGTCATAGCTGTATTGCGTTTCGTGTCCCAGCGGGTCGGTGACGCTCTGCGCCTGATTGAAGGGGTTGTAGCTGTAGGTCCAGACGTTGTTGGCGGAATCGGTCTTGGTGGCGATATTGCTGTCCGCGTCGTAGGCGTAGGCGATGTTCTGGCCGTTGTTCCCGTTGCTATTCAGCAGGCGGCCGACGGAGTCGTAAACATAGCTGTGGGAATAGGTGGTGCTGAGGGTATTGGTGGTGCTGCAGTGCTCTATCCCTTTGACGATGAAGCAGGTTTGGGCCTCAACGTTGGTGGTGTTCGTAGTGCTGATCGGGTCGCTGAGGGCGTCGTAGCCGTAGCTGGTGGTGTAGGTGTATACGTCGCCGTTCAAGCCGCTGGCAGTGATGATGACGGTGGTTTTGCTCACCAGGCGTTCGGCGCTGTCGTAGGCATAGGTCCAGCTGCCGCTGGCATCGCTCTGCTTGAGGATCTTGTTTAAACCGTCGTAGGTATAGCTGCTGTTGCTGTACACCCCGCCGGAGTCCGTGGTGATGCCGGTGGGACGCCCGCGGCTGTCATAGCTGGTGGAGACGGTATTGCCATTCGGGCCGGTGACCGTTCCCGGCTCGCCCAAGCCGTTGTAGTTGCTGCTGGCGGTGGTGTTGCCATTGGCGTCGGCAACGCTGGTGATGTTGCCCTTGGCGTCATAGTTGGTGACGCTGTAGCCGGAGGGGCCAGCCAGCGGTCCGCTCACCACCCTTTGCGAAACCATGCCGCTGGAGTAGAAGGAATAGGAATAATTGGTCGTCTGCGCCTGGTTGGCGACGCCATTGGACGATAGGTTGGTGACGACAACGGCTTCAACACGGTTCTTGGCAGGAGACGATACCGGGTAATAGGTCGTGGCGATGTTGACGATGGCGGCACCGTTGGGGGCCAGGTGCGTCTCGCCGATCACCCGGTTCATGCTGTCGTAACTGTACTGCACTTCCCGCTGCCAGCCGGAGCCTGCGCCGCCGATCATTTGGGTTAGCAGGCCGTTGGCGGCGTAGCTGTAGCTGGTCTGGATGCCTCTTTGATCGACCGAGGAGGTGGGGTGCCCGTATGGGTCGTAGGCGGTGCTGGCGGTATTGCTTGGGCAGTTGCTGACCTTAGATAGCGAGGTCGAGACCAGCTTGGGCTGCCCCTGGATCAGGTTGTAGTTGTAGGTGCTGACGGCGCCCAGGGCATTGGTTACGGTGGTGCTGGTGGCGTTGGGATTGCTGAAGTTGTAGCTCAATGTCACCTGGTTGACGCTACCGCTGCTGCCGTGCCCGCTCTGATAGACCGTGCCATCGCTGTTGTAGCTGTAGACGCTGTAACGCTGGCCATTGATAGCAATACCGGTCAGCGAGTTGGGCAGGCTGCTGTTTTCGTAGTAGAAGGTCCGGGTATCCCCGTTCGGATAAGTGAGGCCCGTGAGATTGATGCCGGTGTAGGAATATTTGTAGGTGTTGCCGGCGAAATCCTCGACGCTGGTGACGAAAGGGCCGCTCCAGCCGAAGCTGATGGTCTGGCCATTACTGTAAACGGCGCTTTGCAGATAGTTGCTGCTGGAATAGTTGTAGGTCCAGCCCAGACCGGTGGGGCTCACGGTCGAGGTGATCATACCGCCCGCCGAATAGTTCTGTACCTCCCCGTTGATCTTTGCCAGCGTCCAGGTGCCGTTGCTGTTGTGGAGCAGTTGATCGTTGGCGTCCGGGGAGGAGTTGGTGTAGGTATTGCTTCCGGCGACCAGGTTGTAGCTGGCCATCGAGCCGTCGGAACGGATAACTTTGACCGTGCTGATGCTGCTGCTCGGAGTGGTGGCGGAGACGCAACTGGCGGACTGGCCTGGGGTCGCATAGCAGAAGCCGTTACCGACGCTCAAGAAGCCTAGGGAGCGGTCGAATGCTGTGTGCCAACTTGCTCCGAAAAGTCCAGGGAGGGTGCCCTTCTCGTTGTAGAAGCGCACCAGCCGCAACGGCACGGAACTGCGGGTTTTGAAGTCAGTTTCGTGGTCGATTTTGTTGCCGTCAGCAATGTCGGTCGGATTGCCGGCTTTGCCGCAAGTGCTGACGGATTGCGCGCCGGACTGGTTGTTGTCTGCCGGGGTCTGCCCGTTTTGGCTGGAGGAATCGTTGCTCCCCTGATCGCTGGTAGCTGGCGCACTGCTGGGTGAGGAAGGATCGTTGTTGTCGGCACCGAGGTCGGGCGAGAATCCGAAGCTGCCGTCACCGGAGCTGCCACCGCTGAAGCTGAAACTGCCATCGCTGAAGCTGAAACTGCCGCCGTTTCCACCGCCGTCATCAGCGAGATCGTAGCGAGAGTTCTCAGCCAAGGCAGCAACAGAAGTACCCAGCGAAAGCATCAAAGACACAGCCAGAATCAGCGGCTTCGAATACCGAAGCCAGCGGTCGACATTACTCACGTGCATGTTCCCTATGCAACCCTGCGAGGTCGCAGATGTTGTTTTCGATAGTGATGTGTGTATCCGATAAGGAGTTAAGCACACAGGCTTATGCTCCATATCGTAGCCACTGCTTCAGCGCAAACTACCAATTTGGCCGACGAGCGGGCGCATTGTAGATGCGGTTCTCAGATTGTCAATAAAAACTCCGCGACCACGGGTGTGTGATCCGAGGGCCGTTCCAGCTTGCGCGGTGCGGTGTCCACGGCGCAGGCGCTGCATGCGGCCGCCAGCGCTTCCGATGCCAGCACGTGATCGATGCGCAGGCCGAGGTTGCGGCGGAAACCGGCCTGGCGGTAGTCCCACCAGGTGAAGCTCTGCGGCGGCTG
>JBOICL010000253.1:0-2374 GCA_050740055.1 Stenotrophobium sp. | reverse complement strand
AGCGTCCGTATTAAGATCAGATACGCGCGGGACTGTATGACCCGGCACAGGAGCGGCGATGAGTGACTATTACGAATCCGAGGACCTCAAGAAATTCGGCGACATCGGCGAACACGGCAAGCCGCTGGCGGATGAATTCTTCAAGTACTACGGAATGGTCACGGGTGCCGATGGCGCATTGACGCGGCGCGAGAAGGCGCTGATCGCACTGGCGATCTCGCACTCCGAGAAATGCCACTATTGCATCGACGCCTACACTACCGCCTGTCTGGAAAACGGCGCGAATCCCGAGCAGATGATGGAGGCGGTGCACGTCGCCGCGGTGATGAAGGCCGGCATCACGCTGGTGCACAGCGTGCAGATGCAGAATCACCTGAAGAAGCTGGTGCTTTGAATGGGCGCCGTCATTCCCCTGCGTGTAGCGAGCCGAAGCGAAGATCCGTGCCTCGATTTCAGTGCGAAGCTGGCGGAGCATGGGCTGGAACTGCCGCCGCTGGCCATCGAGACCTTGCAGGTCAACATCACCAAGCTGTGCAACCAGGCCTGCCGCCACTGCCATGTGGATGCCTCGCCGGCGCGTACTGAAAAGCTGTCACGCGAAGGTGTCGAAAAGTGTCTGGAAATCCTCGCGCGTCATCCGCAGATCAAAAATCTCGACATCACTGGCGGTGCACCGGAGCTGCATCCCGATTTCGACGAGTTCGTGCAGCGCGCGACTGCGCTGGGCCGGCATGTGATGGTGCGGCACAACCTCACCGTGCAGTTCGACGGCAATCCGCAGACGCACGAGAGCAAGCAATACCTGCCGGAGTTTTTTGCGTGTAACCGCGTCGAGGTGATTTCCTCGCTGCCCTACTACCAGGAATATTTCACCGACGCCCAGCGCGGCGACGGCGTGTTCAAGAAAAGCATGGCGGCAATGCGGCGACTGAATGACCTCGGCTACGGCGTGGAAGGCAGCGGCCTGATCCTCAACCTCGTCTACAACCCGGTCGGCCCCTATCTGCCGCCGCCACAGGCCGCCCTGGAAGCTGACTACAAACGCGAACTGCAAGACAAGTTCGGACTGGTGTTCAACAGCCTGTTCACCATCACCAACATGCCTATCAACCGCTTTCGCCTGCACCTGGAAAAGAGCGGCCAGTACGCGGATTACATGGACAAGCTGCTCGGCGCTTTCAACCCGGCGGCAGCGCAGGGCGTGATGTGCCGCAGCCTGATCAGCGTGGATCACTCCGGCGCGATCTACGACTGCGACTTCAACCAGCAGCTGGGCATGCACGTCGGCAACAAGGGGCAGGCGGCGACGATTTTCGATTTCGACTTCGACCGACTCATGCAGCGCCACATCCGCTGGGGCTCGCACTGCCTAGGTTGCACGGCGGGAGCGGGCAGTTCCTGCGGTGGCGCGACCGCCTGATGTCACCAGACTGCGGCTTGCAGATAAACTAGCGCGTGCCGGGCTTCATGCCCTGCAAGCTCATAACGCAATCTTCAGGAATCCCATATGGCCCGCGCACATCGCGCCGCGATTTTTTTCGGCTCATTCACGCTGCTCGCAATGTGCTTCAGCCCCGGCGCTTTCGCGGCCGCCAAGCCGGCTATCACCAGAGTCAGTGCCACTGCAAGACCGGAGGTATTCAACGGCGAGTGTCCGGCGGCGCTGGAGTTTGTCGGCACGATCCGCGTGAGCAAACATCCGGTGACGGTCGAATACGTGTGGGAGCGCAGCAACAGCAGCCGCAGCGCCGTGCGGCGCATCCAGGTGCGCTCTGCGGTGCAACTCATCACCGACGAGTGGAGCGTTGGCGGCCCCAGCGGACAGATGCAAGTCTGGGAAAAACTCACCATCCTGTCGCCCGTGAATATCGCCTCGGCCAAGGCGATGGCGACGGTCAACTGCAAATGATTTTTTGTGCGGATCAGAATGAAACCTGATCTGCATCCGGTTCAACTTAATGGAGAACATCCGATGAAAATGTCCATGTATCACGCCTCGGTGCCAGTGCTGACGCGCGGCCTGAGCAATCTCGCCGTCATTCTCGATAAGGGCGCTGTGCACGCCGAGGCGAAGAAAATCGATCCGGCGGTGCTGGTCAACAGCCGCCTGTTTCTCGACATGTTCCCGCTGGCGCGGCAGGTGCAGATCGCCAGCGACATGGGCAAGAGCTGCGTCGCGCGCCTGTCCGGTATTGAGCCGCCGAAGTATGAGGACAACGAAGCGAGCTTCCCCGAACTCAAGGCGCGCATCCAGAAGACCCTGGACTACATCAAGACCTTCAAGCCGGAGCAGATCGACGGTTCCGAGCAGCGCGACATCGTGCTCAAGACGCCGCGCGGCGACATGAATTTCAAGGGCCTGTCTTTTCTGCAG
>JBOICL010000252.1:0-16386 GCA_050740055.1 Stenotrophobium sp. | reverse complement strand
GCCTACTCGCGCAAGCAGGACCGGCGCGGCAGGCGGCGCCGCGCCTGAGCGGTTCGCGCGCCGCTGAAACCGTACGCCGGTCGCCCGCGATTTTCCAGTGGCGGGGCCTGATCTGCTTCAGTCGCGGTGCGCACGGTCTGCGTGGAGTGGAATCCAGGTGGTGACACCGGAGATATTCAGCGAGCGGGTTCCGGCAATCAGCGGGACCTGCCACAGGATGGATGCCCTGCCGTCAATGCCGCAGCTGCGGGGTTCCAGCCAGGCATAACTGGAGTGCTTGGAAACCCGCATCCACTCAACTGTGGCACTGGCGCCCGCGACGGCACTGGCTGCGCGGTGCAATCCCTGGTTGCGGCCATATTGCCGCCAAGTGCGGCTGCGTAGGTTTATTTCGACGCCGGCCGGACCGATGCGCAGATAAGGTTCTCCATCGAGGCCCACGATGGTGACGGGTTCGGCGCCGCGATTGCTCAGGAAGAGGGCGGGCGGCGTGCCCTGCACCAGACTCAGGCTCAATTCCGGTGGCAGGGTTTCGGTGGACGTCAGCCGCGCTTCAAACACGCCCCGCGGGCGCGGTGCATAAACAAAATTGCCTCGCAACGCGGCGCTGACACCGTTGAGCCTGACCGGAATATCCCATGCGCCGATCCTGGTCTTGCGTCCGGCGTGTCGGATGGCGTGTGAAACACGTACCTTGTGCGGATTCAGGCGCGGGTCGAACCAGCCCCAGGCGGGATCGCGGCTGACGGTGATCCAGTGCTGCGCGGATTGCGGCGAACGCGCAGCTTCCGGCACCGGCATGCCGGCGGTTGAGTAGGTCTGGTACCACGCGGCGGCGCCAAAATCGCCCTGTGCGCCCTCGGGCCCGAGGCGCAGGAAAGCACGGCCGTTGGCATCGAGAATCTCCAGCATCCTGCCGCTGCGGTTCTCGATAACGATCTGGGGCGCCAGGGTCTGCTGCACCTGCGCCGTGATGCCAGCCCAAGCCTTCGGCAGCGCGCCAAGCCGCGGCTGCACGTCTCCCGGTTCCGGCATGTGCGCGGAGGCAGGCAGCGCAACCGTGGCCGTGAGTGCAAGCACACACGGCCGCAGCAGCCGTGTCAGGGGCACGAAGTATGTGCGCCCGTGACCAGGACCGGCGCGGACACCGAGGGCAGCAATCCGTTGGCGGTCTTCTGGTTGATGAACAGCATGTAGGGGCCCGGCGTGACCACCGACGCATTGCTGGGCAGGGTCATGCTCAGGGTGTTGCCGCTCTGAGTGAAGTTGAGCTGCACCGCGCGCTGGTCGCCGTCGATCAGATGTGTGAGCGCGGTATTGCGGATCAGCACGACGGACGCGATCGAACCTGCCTGCGGCGTCTGGATGCTGAAGCTCTGGCCGTGATCGAGCTGCGCCGGCGCGCTGGTGATGACCGGACGCGGCCCGAACATGTACGGCGGATTGTAAATCTCGAAGGACGGATCGCGGCCAAAATTGGGCGAAAAGCCGGGCAGGTCGATACTGAACAGGTAGGCCGTGTTGATCGGCGCATGGCCGCCCACCAGCACACGGCCATCGGGCATCAGCATCGCGGTATTGTGGTAGGTGCGCGCGTGGTTCTGGGTCGCCATCGCGCTCCAGGTTTCGGTTACAGGATCGAATATCTCGCTTTGCAGGATCGGCTGCGCGGTACCCGGCAGCGTCACCTCGTCGCGATTCGCGCCGGAGAACACCATCACCGATTCCGTCGGCAGCATCACCGCCGTGCCATACCAGCGCGCCTGCGTCAGCGGGCCCGTGATGCGCGAGGAATAGTGCATGCCGCCGCCGGCATCCAGATCAATCGTATCAATCCGGCTCAGCGCCGTTGCGATATAGGAGCCGGGACTGGTCGCAGTCACGGCTCCGAACACGCCGCCAGCGGTGAGGAACTCGACGTGGTCATACTGGCCGGTTTTGGGGTCGGGCTTGAGCGGCATCATCATCGAGAAGGTCGAGCCGCGGAAGCCGGCGCCGATTGCCTGGTTCAGCGTGTCCTGAGCATTCGCGGGATTCAGGTTGAGCAAACTCATCACCGGTGCGAGCAGGGCGGATGGATTGTTCACGAGCGTGCCGGCGGCGCCCTGCAGCGTCGCCTGCAGCGCGGCGGCCGCGAGCGGATTGGTCGGGTTGAGGGCGGTCGTGATCTGTCCGATGCCGGCCTGATTCAGTTGCAGCGGCAGGCCAGCATAGCCAAGGTCGGTCCAGGTCTTGTTGACCGAATCGTAGGCGCCGACGATGTTCCACAGCGCCTGGTCATAGGCCTGGCCGAAGGGATTGAAGGCCTGCCCGCCGCCGTTGTAATAGACCTGTCCATTGGGTAGCAGGTGATCGCGAGGGAACAGCGGCAGCGAGCGCTCGGCGGTGCCGCCATTGTCGGTCCAGGTATTGCAGCCGAGGCTGTAGGTTTCGGTCTGGGTGACGTTGCGGCCGGAATCGAAAGGTGAATTGGGATAGACCGGCTTGAGCAGCTTGGTGACGCCGCTGGCGACGAACAGATCGCCGTCGGGCAGCGTCGTGAGACTGGGATACCAGCGGCCGTAGTTCATGTCCGCAGCCTGCACCCAGGTGTTGGTGGCCGGGTCGAAGATACGGGAGCTCTTCAGGCCTTCGAGTTCGGCGACGCCGATCGGGAAGGGATTGCTGATGCCGGGTTCGAAATAATAATTGGTGCCGCCCACCGCGATGATGCGGCCGTCGGACAGCTGTTTCAGGTCTGCGCAGAACAGTGCGCCACTATTCGCGCGCGGGTCGGCTCCACTGGTGTTGAGCGCGCCGCCGGGTAGCAGTGGCGTAGCCTGACCGGCTGCGCCGCCGTCTACGGGGCCGGGCAGGGTCCACGTCGCCGTCTGCTGATCGGGCGAGAAGGACAGCACGCGGGTCTGGTCGTTGATGATGGTCTGGCCGGCTTCCGTGACGATGCTGAATTCCACGTTCTCGGTGCCTTCCAGCGCATTGAAGAACAGGATGCGGCCATCCTTGAGCATCGCCACGCTGTTACCGGCGGGCTTGCACGCAATCGGCCGGCCGTTGGCGTCGTAGGTGCAGCGGCCATCCTGCGGGACGGTGCGCAGCGGGTTGGTGATGGGCAGGCTGTTGCCCTGCTGATCGCCCTGGCCGCTGCGATCGTAGATAACCGGTTCGACAAAGGTCGGCGTGAATCCGCCTATGGTCTGGCATTGCTGTGCCGTGGGACATTGCGGTGCGCCGACCGGCGCCGAGGAGTGTGCGCCCGGAACCGCGGGGGGATCGTTGGGGTTGACGGCGGCGTCTGCCGCGGACGACGTGGCCGTATTGGCTCCGGTGCTTGATATCGGACTCGACCCGCCGCCGCAGGCGGCAAGAGTAGCCGCGACTGCGAATATTCCCGTGCGAACCAGCAGAGCCTTGTGGGTGCGCATAATCATTTCCCCTGTTAGTTATGAATATCGTAGCGATGCGGAGCCTACATAATTAAACGATCGGTAGGCATTCTACTGCTCCTACGCGGAAACCAGGTATATGGATGCGTACGGAGCATTGCTTTACTCCAGACTAGCCGGCGCTGCCGTAAATTCCCATTTCGCATAAAGTCATCCATCGATCTTTCAGACCCGCGCAGAAGAACATGAAGAAGGCGCCGAAAAAAATCCAGAAAACCGTCAAGGCCTACGACAGCCGCGCCTTCCTCCACAGTGGCGACGCGCGCGCGCTGCGCATCCTCTCCGAATACATGGAGCCGGAACAGCGACTGCGACGGCTGAATATCAATAACGGTGTGATTTTCTTTGGCTCCGCGCGCACCCAGCCCGGCGCCCGCGAGGGCTACTACGAGGCGGCGGCTGATCTGGCGGAACGCGTCGCGCGCTGGACGCTGCGCCAGCACGAGCGTGCGCAGCGCTACTACATCGTCACCGGCGGCGGCCCCGGCATCATGCGGGCGGCGCACGAAGGCGCGGCGCGGGCCGATCGCGCGCTCAACGTGGGGCTGAACATCTCGCTGCCCTTCGAGCAGCACCTGAATCCCTGCGTAGAGCGCAACCACGCCTTCGAGTTCCACTACTTCTTCATGCGCAAGTTCTGGTTCCTGAACTTGGCGCGCGCGGCGGTGATCTTCCCCGGCGGCTTCGGCACGATGGATGAACTGTTCGAGTTGATGACGCTGACCCAGACCGGCAAGTCGGCGCCGATGCCGGTCATTCTCTACGGCCGCGCGTTCTGGCAGCGGACGGTGGATTTCAAAGCACTGGCCAGCGGCGGTTTGATCTCGCCGCAAGACCTGGAGTTGTTCCGCGTGGTCAACAGCGTGGACGAAGCCTGCGCAGTGCTGGGA
The DNA here is from genome assembly GCA_050740055.1 of Stenotrophobium sp. Taxonomy (GTDB): domain Bacteria; phylum Pseudomonadota; class Gammaproteobacteria; order Nevskiales; family Nevskiaceae; genus Stenotrophobium. The sequence continues at coordinate 12,053 of JBOICL010000252.1, read as the reverse complement.
AAGGGTCTGGCAGGATCGCCGGAGGCCTTGGATGACGCCACCCGCTCAACGCCAAAGCCGCGACGTTGATGTTATCAAAAACTTACTTTGACTAAATTAAGTTAATAAATAGTAACAACCCTTATCCGGCTTTCAGCCGGAGCGGGTGCCGACACGGTGCTGCCTGAACTCAGCGCCGCGCCCTTGCCGGTTTGCCCAGCAGGTCGTCGAGCAGGTCGAGGTCGTCATCCACGCGATTGCGCAGTTCACGCTCCTCGCGGTACTTCTCGACATCGCGCCAGTCGCGCAGCTTCACTGCGGGCAGCGGATCGAGCTTGACCTCGCCGACCTCCTCGTCGCCGACGGCTTCGGTATCGTCGGCGAACTCGTCGTAGCTCTTGGCGGCTTCGGGCGCGGGCGGCGCCTTCTTGGATTTTCTCGGCATCGATGATCCGGTACTGAGTGTTTTCAGGGTGGTTTTGGCGCGCTATTTAGCAGGCTTTTGCGGCGCTGTGAAGTGCCACGCGAAGATTGCCGCGCGGCTGCGAAAAAACGTCGGCTGTTTCGGGCCTGCTTATCAACGCCAGAACACGCTTCAGAGCAGCCCCGCGCGACGCGCGCGGCGCACATCCGCAGGGCGATCCACATCCCAGCGCAAGGGCAAAAGCGCGCAGCTCAAATCACGCCGGCGCAGCGCAGCAAGTGTCTGCCGCAGTTCGCTGCCGGAGCTCCAGTCGATGCCGCGCAGCGCGGCGGGCGCCGCCACACGCGCGCCGATCAGCACGTAGCCGCCGTCCGCAGCCGGCTGCACCACCCAGTCGCTGCCGCCCGCCAGCGAGGCGAACGCCTGCGCAAGATCGCCGCGGCTCAGCGCGGCGCAATCCGTGCCGATGATGACGGCGGCGTCCGCGCCACGCGCCAGCGTTTGCGCCAGCGCCAGGCCCATCCTGTGGCCCAGGTCGCCGGCCGGCTGCCGGTGCAGGCTGACGCCGAATCGCCGGCGGCAGGCGTGGAAAAATCCGTGCCCCGCATCCGGTGCACACCACAGTTCCACCGCTACGCCGGCGCGGATGGCAGTTTCCAGCGTGCCCAGCGTCAGTTGCCGGTGGATGCGCGCCGCGCCTATGGCGCCGTAACGCCGCATCAGCCGCGTCTTGCAGCGTCCCGGCACGGGCGCGCGGGCGAAAACGATCAGGCGCGGCGCGTGCGGCGGCCGGGTGGAATGAGTCGGAGCGGGCTGCACGCCCATGTCGAAAGCCTGGCTCGGAAATATGGAAAGCTACCACGCGGGATAATTATTGCCTCGCACGCTGGCGTTTTGCTCCCTGGCTGCTAAAATGCGCGCCCTTGTGTGGGGCGGTAGCTCAGCTGGGAGAGCGCTGCGTTCGCAATGCAGAGGTCGGGAGTTCGATCCTCCTCCGCTCCACCATTCGGATTCGGGTTTGCGCCTTGCGGTGTCGGCTTCACGGCATGCTTTTCATGCCGGCTTGTTAACTGATGCTACTGGCAGTTTTTCAAGCACCGCCGCTAACATCCGAATGCCTCAAATGCCATAACGACTCCGAGGGCTATCATGCTGCGCAACGTCTTACTCACGATGGTGCCGGGCTTTTTCCTGGCCGGCTGCACGATCCTTCCCGGTCTCAATGTGAAGGTGCCGGATCAGGCGCCCTCGGATGCGCCTTACACTGTCGTCCCCATCACCGCCACGGTCATCGAATCGCAGCAGGCGGGAGCGGCTGACAAGGCTTCCGCCGCGAACCCGGTCGCTGCGCTGCCTGCCATGAGGCCCGATCAGCACCCGGACGAGTACAAGATCGGTCCCGGCGATATTCTTTCCATCATTGTCTGGGATCATCCGGAACTGACCAATGCGACCGGCGAGTTCCGCGATCCGGTGAGTTCCGGCCGGCTGGTGGCCGCCGATGGCACCATGTTCTATCCCTACGTGGGGGTGTTTTCCGCCGCCGGCAAAACCGTCGGGGAACTGCGGCAATTCCTCATCTCGAAACTTTCCAGGGTGATTCAGTCACCGCAGGTCGATATTCGCGTTGTGGCTTTCCGCTCACAGCGCGTGCAGGTTTCCGGCGAGGTCAAAACGCCCGGACTGGTTACCATCGACGACACCTCCAAGGGTGTCATCGAGGCCATCAACGAACGCGGCGGGCTTACGCCCGAAGCCAGCCGCCGCGAAGTTTTCCTGGAACGTGGCGGACACACTTACACGGTCAACATGGGCGGCCTGCTGTCGGGCAAGGGCTACGCATTCAATCCGCTGATCCTGCCCGGCGACATCATCAGCGTTCCGGACGCCAGCTACGATCAGGTGTTCGTGCTCGGCGCGGTTGACAAGCAATCGCCCATGCCCATCCGTCAGAGCGGCATGTCAATCACCGAAGCGCTGGCGCAGGCGGGAGGTCTCGACAAGCTGGCCGCGAACGACTCCGGCGTGCTGGTCTTCCGCCGTCCATCCGGTGCCGCAAAGGATGACAACAAGGCCACGGTTTTCACGCTGGACATGTCGCGTCCGGCGGGCATGATCCTGGCGGGCGAGTTCCAGTTGCAACCTAGGGATGTCGTCTACGTGAAGGCGACCGACTTCGCGCAATACAACGCCGTCATCAACCAGTTGCTGCCGACGGTTTCGGCGGTCTTCGACGCGACCTACTTGTATAAGTCCACCCGGTGACCTGCAGTCAGGCCGCAATACAAACCGTGCTGAGACAAGGCTCAGAGCCGCCGCTATGAGATATTCTCAGCTGCGCCCATTTCTCCCTTGCGACAGAAGTTAATGACGCCCTATTCAAATCAAATCGTCTCCTCCATGCCGCCGGCCGGGCCGCAGCAGGCCGCCGGGAACGAAGAAGAGATCGATCTCAAGGAAATCGCCGCGCTGCTGTCCGGCGCGCGCTGGACGATCGCCGTTTTCGCCCTGGCGGCGATCTGCCTGGCGGGCCTGTACCTCTGGATCAAGGCGCCGGTCTACGAGGCAAACGCGACGGTACAGGTCGAAACCAAGAAGAATTCCATTGACGCCGCGATCGGCAACATGGCCAACGACCTCCTGGGAGACAGCAAACCGGAATCCGCCGCGGAAATGGAGATCATCAAGAGCCGCATGGTGGTCGGCAAGGTGATCGATACCCTGAATCTCGAAATCTCCGCCAAGCCCCATTATTTCCCCATCATCGGCGCCGCGGTCGCACGTCATCGCGGTGCGCTGAATGCCCCCGCTTCCGCCTTCCTCGGCCTGAACAGCTTTGCTTGGGGCGGAGAAAAAATCGTCGTGACTTCGCTGGACGTGCCTGCCGCTGAACTGGGCAAGGACCTGACTCTGGTGACTCTGGGCGGGGACCAGTACCGGCTGCTGGACAGCGACGACGCGCAGGTTCTGACCGGAAAAGCCGGCGAGAAGGCCACGGGTACAGGCCCGTATGGGCAATACGCGATCTTCGTGCGTGAACTTACGGCCCGCGCGGGCACCCGCTTCGACGTGCGCAGGCTGCCCTTGCTGACGGTTTATAAAACTCTCGCGAAGCAGATTTCCGTTGCGGAACAAGGTAAGCAGACAGGCATCATCGGCGTCAGCTACGACGGCACGGACCGGCAGTTGATCACCGACGTGGTCAATCAGCTGGTCATCGATTACCAGAAGCAGAATGTCGAACGGCGTTCGGCGGAGGCCCAACAGACGCTGGATTTCCTGCAGCAGCAGCTTCCGAAATTGCGCGAACAGGTCGAGACCTCGGAAGCCCAACTCAACAAGTACCGCCTCAAGGAAGGTTCGGCAGACCTCACCCAGGAAACCCAGCTGGTGCTGCAGCAGAGCGTCGATCTTGAAGGCAAGCGCCTCGATCTGACGCAAAAGCGTGCGGAGGCTATCCGGCGGTTCACGCCCGATCACCCGGTGATTCAGGGCATCGATGCTCAGATCAAGCAGATTCAAAGTGCCGAGGATCAGATCGCGGCCAAGGTCAAGGCACTGCCGGACACTCAGCAGGAGCTGCTGAAGCTGTCCAGGGATGTTGAGGTCAACACCCAGCTCTACACGACCCTGCTCAACAGCGCGCAGGGCTTGCAGATATCGCGCGCCGGCACCATCGGCAACGTGCGGATCATCGATTCTGCATTGCCGCCCTTGAAGCCCGTGCAGCCGGTCGTGCCGCTGGTTCTGGCCCTGGGGCTCATGCTGGGGGTGTTCCTCGGCATCGCGGCGTCGTTCCTGCGCCGTGCCCTGCACAGCGGCGTGGACGACCCGCAGGTGGTTGAACAGCGTCTGGGGATTGCGACCTATGCCTCCATTCCCTACTCCAATGACCAGCGCTCGATCTTCCGCAGGTTTTCTGGTGACAGTTCGCTACAGCCCAAGGACCGACTGCTGGCCGCGGCCAAGCCGCACGACGTCGCCACCGAGGCTTTCCGCAGCCTGCGCACCTCGCTGCATTTCGCCCTGCTCGAATCGCGCAACAACGTCATCATGCTGACCGGGCCCAGCCCGAGCTTGGGCAAGTCCTTCATGACAGCGAACCTGGGCTATGTGCTGGCCGTGTCCGGCAAGCGGGTCGTCATTGTCGATGCTGATTTGCGCAGGGGGCATCTGCATGATTATTTCGGCATTGGCCGTGTTCCCGGCGTGACCGATTACGTCGCCGGTAATGCGGACTACGCTTCGATCATCAGGCATTCGACGTTTGAAAACCTGAGCTTTGTTTCGACCGGCCGCATTCCGCCCAATCCCGCAGAGCTGGTGCTCCATGAAAAATTCACCGGCCTGATCGAGCGGCTTTCGCAGGAATACGACCATGTCCTGGTGGATACACCGCCAGTGCTCGCGGTGACCGACGGCGCGGTCATCGGCCAGTTGGCGGGTTGCACTCTGCTGGTGCTGAAATCCGGCGAGCACAGCCTCCACGAGATCGAAGAGACCGCGAGGCGCCTGCGCTCGGCGGGCGTGCAGGTACGCGGAACCCTGTTCAACCAGGTTGGCCTGCGGCCGGGATACTACGGTTACAAGTACAGTTACGCCTACGCCTACAAGCCCCTGGAGTCCTGATTCCAGAAGCTGGAGTGTGTGATGCCCGTGACTCAAGCACAACCGCTACGCATCGAAGCCAGCCGCGCGACGCTGGGCGAGGGCATGACCATCCGCCGCGCGATGCCGACGCGCCAGCGCCGCATGATCGGCGCGTGGTGCTTCCTGGATCATTTCGGCCCGGTCGATGTAGTGACCGGCGCCGGTATGCGCGTCGGGCCGCATCCGCACATTGGTCTGCAAACCGTGAGCTGGCTGCTGCAAGGCGAAATCCTGCACCGCGACAGTCTGGGCTATGTGCAGCACATCCGTCCGGGTCAGCTCAATCTGATGACCGCCGGCCGCGGCATCGCGCATTCCGAAGAATCTCCCGCTGGGCGCCCGTCCGGCTTGCACGGTGCGCAGTTATGGATCGCCTTGCCGGAGCCGCAGCGGCATTGCGATCCGGCTTTCGACCACTACGCCGATCTGCCGCTGATGACGCACGACGGTCTGCGCATCACTCTGCTGGCGGGTGAGGCATTGGGCGAACGTTCGCCGGCAAAAATCCACTCGCCGCTGGTGGGCCTCGATCTGGCCGCCGATGGCCCGGTAACGGTCACGCTGCCGCTGCGCGCGGAATTCGAATACGGCGCGCTGGTGCTGGAAGGCGAGGTTGGCGTGGGCGGCGAAGCGCTGGCGCCTGGAACTCTGCTGTATCTGGATCGCGGCCGCAGCGTGCTGCCGCTACGCACCACCGGTGCCGCGCGCATGTTGCTGCTGGGCGGCGAGCCTTTCGCGGAAGACATCCTCATGTGGTGGAACTTCGTCGGCCGCAGCAAGGACGAGATCGTGCAGGTGACGCGCGACTGGAACGCGGGTCGGCATTTCGGCGAAGTGCGTGGCTACGACGGCGCCAGGCTCGTCGCGCCGCTGCCGCCGTGGACAACGTAAGGTGATTTTCTAGGCCGCTGTCGGCCTAAACAGGAACGCCGCGATCTCAGCGATCGCCTCGTCAGCCTGGCGCAACAAGCCCACGTGCAACTGGAAGTCGTGCCACAGGCCGTCGTAGCAGTGCATCTGCACCTCGATACCGGCGGCGCGCGCTTTCTCCGTGAAGCGTTCGGTGTCGCTGTACAGGATTTCGTCGCTGCCGACCTGTACCAGCGTTGGCGGCAGACCCTTGAGATCGGCGAACAGCGGCGAGCAACCTGTGTGATCCAGCGCAGTATTTTTGCAGTATAGCGAGGCAGCCCAGCGGGCGCGTGTCGCGCGCAGCGCGGGGTCTCTCGTAGCGCGTGTCTGCATGGATTCTCCGGACAGGGTGAGATCGAGCCACGGCGAAATCAGCACCAGCGCACCCGGCATCGGCAAGCCCGCATCGCGGATCGCGAGCGTGGTCGCCAGCGCCAGCCCGCCGCCCGCCGAGTCGCCGGCGATGCTGATGAGACTGGCCTTGTGTCCGTTGTCGAGCAGCCAGCGGTAGGAGGCTAGCGCGTCGTCGAGCGCGGCCGGATATGGATGCTCAGGCGCCAGACGGTACGCGGGCACATGCACCTTGAGGCCAGTGGCGCGCGCAAGGCTGGCGGTGATCGCGCGATGCGTCGCGGGCGAGCCGAGGATGTAGCCGCCGCCGTGCAGGTAGAGAACCGCGCCGGGAGATTTCAGCGGTGACGTACGCGAATCGTGAACGCACTCGGCGGGCACGCCGTTCATCGCCTGCGGCGTGATCACTCTGCCGCGCGGCTTGAGTGTGGACTTGCCGATCATCTCGGCCCAGGCGCGCTGCATGGCGATCGGCACGCGCGGATTGAATACCGGCTGGTACATGATGCGGACAGCGCCGCGCAGCAGTTTTTGCATGAAGGGTTCCAGGGCGAGGTCGATTGGCCGGAGCCGCTTTATAGCAGGTGACGGCGGCACCCTGTAAAGCGCCTGCGCCGGGTGTAAAATCTGCGCCGTTCCTGAACACCCGCCGCAGGCGGGTTTTTTTGTTGATGTATTAGAGACGAGACATGCCCACGGTGACGCGCAAGATGTTCAACGAAGTGATGGTACCCAACTACTCGCCCGCGGAGGTCATTCCGGTGCGCGGCGCCGGTGCGCGCTTCTGGGACCAGGGCGGCAGGGAATACGTGGACTTCGCCGGCGGTATCGCGGTGAACGTGCTCGGCCACGCGCACCCGAAAATCGTCGCCGCGCTGACCGAACAGGCGCAGAAACTCTGGCACCTGTCGAACGTGATGACCAACGAACCGGCACTGCGGCTGGCGAAAAGACTGACGGAACTGACCTTCGCCGAGCGCGTGTTTTTCTGCAACAGCGGCGGCGAGGCCAACGAGGCGGCGTTCAAGCTGGCGCGGCGCTGGGGCAACACGCAGAACCCTGAAAAGCACGAGATCATCAGCTTCCACAACGCCTTCCACGGCCGCACGCTGTTCACCGTGAGCGTGGGCGGCACGCCCAAGTACACGCAGGGTTTCGAACCGCTGCCGGGCGCGATTACGCACCTGCCGTACAACGACCTCGCCGCGCTGGCGGCGGCGATGTCCGCGAAGACCTGCGCGGTGGTGATGGAACTGGTGCAGGGCGAGGGCGGCGTGATGCCTGCCACGGAAGAATTCGCCAGGGGCGTGCGCGAACTGTGCGACCGGCACAACGCACTGCTGATCTACGACGAAGTGCAGACCGGCAACGGCCGCAGCGGTGACCTCTACGCCTATATGGGCGTGGGCGTGACGCCTGACGTGCTGACCACCGCCAAGGGCCTGGGCGGTGGCTTTCCGATCGGCGCGATGCTGACCACCGCAAAGATCGCAGACGCGCTGCCCTTCGGCACGCACGGCTCCACCTACGGCGGCAACCCGTTGGCCTGCGCGGTGGCGGGCGCGGTGCTGGACGAGATCACGCGGCCGGAGATCGCCGCCAACATCGTGGCGCGCGGCGCGCAGTTGCGCGCGGGACTCGACGCCATCGGCAAGCGCTACGGCATCTTCGAGCTCTCGCGCGGCAAGGGCCTGCTGATCGGCGCTCCGGTGAGTGCGGCGTGGAAGGGCAGGGCCAAGGACATCGTCAACGCCGGCCTGCGTCATGGCGTATGGTGCCTGGTCGCCGGGCCGGAAGTCCTGCGCTTTGCGCCAGCGCTGAACATAGTCGAGGCCGATGTCGCCGAAGGCCTTAAGCGCCTGGATGCCGCCTGCGCGGAACTCGCGGCCGGCGCGCACAAGAGCTGATCCACTCCGATGCGCTTTTTTGCGTCACCCGCTCTGTGGGTTTGAGTGTACTTGTTTGTTTATAATTATTTAATATTTGTAATATAAATATACAATTATAAACAGTAGTCAGGTATCTGAAGAGCAGAGCGGGTGCCGAGACGGTGTTTGCCCGAAGGGAAATGGGTGCGGGAGGCAGCCGAAGCTCGCGACCATCGCGAAGGTCGGCACCCCACCGCCCGCTCCCGCACCCGTTTTGCTGCGCAAAAACACCGTGTTACGGCAGGGTGCCAAGAACAGCGCCCGGTCTCAATGCCCGATGGGATAAAGAACCTTCTTGCCGCGATAGTCGAAGACGATGCCTTTGGGGACGATGCTCACGATGTGCGGACCCGCGCTGAGCGTGTCGCCTTCGTGGTACTGGATACCGTTGATCATCACGAAACGCTTTTGCGGCTGTGGCTCGTAGTCGTGCACGTCGATGCGGATGTCGGGAAACGCGGCGCGGTAATCGTCGGGCATGTCCTTGAACTTCGGCACGTCCTTCGCGGGCGGCGGCGCCAGTGAGAGTTGCTCGACATCCGGTTTGGCGGGCGCTGCTGCGGCCGCGGCGTTCTCGTCTTGCTGATCGTCCTGCGCGTCCGCCGCGCTGGCGCGATCCGTGGCGGCATCCGGCGTGGTGTTGGTATTGGATGCCGCCACCGGTGACTGCGCAGTGGTGGACTGCTGAGCTGGCACCGGTGAAGTCTGCGCGGGCGTCGCATCGGCAGCGGCAGCCGGTGGATTCGTGGCGGCTGAACTGTTGCCGGTCAGATCGTCCAGTGTTTCCGCGCCGGCTCCGGATGCGTCATCGGGTGGAGGTGGATTGTTGTCCGCCGGGATTTCGCCGGTCTGGATCCCCGCTTCCTGAACCGGCGGTGCGGCCGTAACAGCGGGAACTATGGCAGGGACAGGCGCGGGCGCGGTCTTCACGACCGCGACAGCGGTGTGCGCAGGCTGCGCGTGGCGGCGCAGGATCAGTGCGCCCGCCACGATTACCACCAGCGCGATTGAAATCGCCGCGGCCAGGAACCGCCGCCGCTCGCCGCCACCTGCGCGCTCCGACGGAGGCGCGGGTGCCAGCATGTGCAGGTCGGGCGTCTTGCCCAGATCGCGTTCGCGCTCGGCCTTGCGCAGTGCGTCGAGGATGAAACTCATGGCGTGCCGCCCGCGAGATTGGGCGTGCCGGGCTGGTTGTCGCCCAGGGAAATCATCGTGCGCACGCCGACGATGCCGGAATTCTGGCTGTGGTCGATGCCGTGCGCGGCCTGGAAGTCAATCACCTGTTTGCGCAGGCCGGCATCGTAGAAAGCCGATACCGGATCAGTCAGCGTCTTGCCGGCGAATGCCGCCAGGCGTTTGCGCAGCCAGACGACCGGCGCGCCGCTGGACCTGGGCGTGATGCCGGGGATGTCCAGTTCGCGCCGCCACAGGATCAGGAATTCGCCGCTCCACAGCGGCGTGACCTGCTCGATCGGATAACTCTGCGCGCCGCTCGCGGTGTCCAGCGTCACCTGCACGTCGGTGAGCGATTTGAGCAGCACGTAACGCGGCGCGCCGTCCTCGCCGCGCAGCGTGAGGATGGCCGGCCGGTTCAGCAGCTTGAGCTCGATCCAGTCGCCGTGGCTTTTCAGGCATTCCAGATGCTTGTCCTTCAGGGCCTGGCAGATGTTCTCGCTGGACGGCGGCACGCGGAAGCCCGGTTCCCACAGGTTGACCAGCCGCGACATCACCACCGGCAGCGGCTGCGGCGCCTGCAGGATCTGGTAGGGCGCGCGGTGCACTGCCGCCGCCGCCACGGTTGGCTCGACCGCATGCACGGCCGCGGCAGCCGCTGGCGCAACGGGCCGGTTTGCGGGTTTGGCGAAACGGTCGGAGATCACTTGATACAACAAGGTGCTGACGAGGATCAGCGCCAGCGTTGCGAAGAGGAATTCGGCGCTGCGCAGGAGCTGCTGCCGCAAGGGTTCGCGTTTGGCGGGTGTCGTGTGCTGATCCATGGATTCGTTGGCGGCCCTCCTGGCCATTTCTGCGGTGACCTGGCGCGCGCCGGCGGCATAGGCGCCGAGCAGGGCGCGGTCACAGATGATATTGATCAGGCGCGGAATGCCGCGCGCATGGCGGTGAATTTCGCGCACCGCCGGCGGCAGGAAGATTTCCTGCCGGGTGCCCGCGATGCGCAGGCGGTGGGCGATGTATTCCACGGTTTCCTGTTCGCCCAGCGGCGTCAGGTGATAGCGTGCGGTGATGCGCTGCGCGAGTTGGCGCAGATCCGGCCGCGCCAGCAGTTCGGCCAGTTCCGGCTGGCCGATCAGCATGATGCGCAGCAGTTTTTCCTTGTGGGTTTCGAGATTGGTGAGCAGGCGCACCTGTTCCAGCACCTGCGGTTGCAGGTTCTGTGCCTCGTCGATGATCAGCACGGTGCGCTTGCCCGCGGCGTGCGTTGCGAGCAGGTGCGCGTTGAGCGCATCGGTCAGCGTCTTCAGCGTCACCTCGTGCCTGGGATAGGCGATACCCAGTTCGTCGCACAGGGTTTGCACGAACTCCTGCTCGTTCTGGCGCGGGTTGTGCACCATCGCCACATCTACGTCCGGCAGCTTCTGCTCCAGCAGCGTGCGGATGATGGTGGTCTTGCCGGTGCCGACCTCGCCGGTCAGCTGCACGAAACCGCCATACTGGCCGGTGCCGTACAGCAGATGGCCCAGCGCCTCCTGGTGGCGCGGGGACATGTAGAGATAGGCGGGATCCGGGGTGATTGAAAACGGCATTTCCCGGAGCTGGAAGTATTGTGCGTACACGGTCAACCAAAAGCTGCGTCAGCGGGCGAGTATAGCGGCAGTGTCAGGCGGGGAGCAGCATGTTGACGTGTTGGATTCCGTCTTCGGAATAAGGTTCGCCGAAAATCCTAAAGCCCAGCGTCGCGTAGAAAGTTGTCAGGTGTTGCTGCGCGGCAAGGAAAATCGCCTGCCCCGGATAACGGCCGCGGCAATGGCGTATGCCCTCGGCGATGGCGGCGCGGCCGAGTCCGAGCCTGCGCACTTGCGTGTCCACCACCAGGCGGCCCAGCCCAGGCTGCGCGGACTTGACGCCGGGCGGCACCAGCCGCAGATAGGCCAGCAGGCGGCCCTGTGCATCCGTGCCGCAGAGGTGTTCGCACAGCGGGTCGAGGCCGTCCATTTCCGGAAACACGCAGTTCTGCTCGACCACGAAGATATCGCTGCGCAGCTTGAGGAAACCGTGGAGGGTGTCGGGTGCGAGCGCGGTCCAGGCGTGCCAGGTCCAGCTTGTTACTGTGTCAGTGCTGGAAGTCATAAATGCTGCCGATGTTCAGCATATGCGTGAGCTGGTCCAGCGCGCTGCGGGATTCATCCAGCAACTGCGGGTCAGCCAAGTCCTCAAAGGTGATCCGGTCGCGGTAGTGCCGCTCCACCCAGGTTTTGAGTGTGCCGCAGCTTTCGGCGTTGATCCACGAGGCCGCATTGACGGTCTTGCGCTGGTTCTCGTCCAGCACCACGCGAAGGCGCAGGCAGGCGGGGCCGCCGCCGTTGCGCATGGATTCACGCAGGTCGAATACGCGGACATCGGAGATGGGATTAGCGGGGTCTTCGACGATGCGCCGGATCGCCGCCCAGACCTTCGGGTGTTCGGCGCATTCCCGCGCCACCGCGAGCAGCATGCCGCCGCCTGGCAGGCACAGCAACTGGCTGTTGAACAGGTAGGAGGTGACGGCTTCCTCGACGCTCACCTCTGCGGATGCGATCTCCAGGAATATCGGCCTGCGCGTGCCGCTGAAATGCGTGCAGATCCAGCCG
>JBOICL010000251.1:0-5811 GCA_050740055.1 Stenotrophobium sp. | reverse complement strand
CTCCCGGAGGGAGAGGGGGATTTGTTTGCCTCTCCCCTTTGGAGAGGCCGACGCGCAGCGCCGGGTGAGGGCGGTAGTCGCGGTGCAGTCTCAAGTCGAACAGCGCAAATTCCACCTGCCGCAGCGTCGCGAGCGCGGCGTGGAAGGTGCGTGAGGCGCGCAGCTTGGCGATCTGCTCTTCTGGCAGCGGCGCGCGGGTCTGCCAGTGGCGCGCGAAACCGCGCAGCGTCGCCGGGTCGTAACACCAGTTCTCCATGAACTGGCTGGGCAGCTCCACCGCGTCCCAGGCGACGCCGCGGATGCCGGAGACGGCGGCCTCGTCCACCCGCGTCAGCAGGTGATGCAGGCCATGGCCGAATTCATGGAACAGGGTCAGCACTTCGTCGTGCGTCAGCAGTGCGGGCTTGCTGGCCGCGCCCACAATCTTGTGCGCAGCGCCAACGTGAGTGGTGCCGGCCGCGGCCAGCGGGGCGGCTCCCGCACCCACTTCGCTGCGCGAAGACTCCGTGTCGCCACCCCGCAAGGGCGGCGCGAAGTTGCAGGTGAGATAGGCGGCCGGCTTCTGCAGGCCCTGCGGCGTGCGGCGGCGCACCAGGCATTCGTCCATCCAGGCGCCGCTGCGCTTGTCGGCGCGCGCGTAGGGGTCGAGGTAGAACAGCGCGAAGGTTTCGCCCTGCGCGTTCTTCACCGCGTAGGTCGTGACATCGGCGTGCCAGCAGGCGATGCCGGCGGCCGGCTCGATGCGGATGCCGTAGAGGCGCTGCACCAGGCCGAACATGCCGTCTATGACCTGCGGCGCGGGGAAGTAGGGGCGCAGTTCCTCTTCCGACAGGCCGAGCTTTTCTTCCTTGAGTTTTTCCGCGTAGTAGGCCGAGTCCCAGGGCTGGAAATCGGCCAGGCCGTCGAGCCGCTGCGCATAGGCTTTCAGTTCATCGAGTTCCGCCTGCGCGGGCGCGCGGGCGCGCTGCGCGAGGTCTAGCAAAAATTTTTCGACTTCGTCCGGCGACTCCGCCATCTTGGTTGCGAGCGAGAGTTCGGCGAAGTTTTTGTAGCCGAGCAGCGTTGCTTCTTCGTGGCGCAGGGCGAGGATTTCCGTCATCAGCGCGCCGTTGTCGTGTTGGCCGGCCAATGGTCCGCGATCGGAAGCGCGGGTGGCGTAGGCGGTGTACAGCTCCTCGCGCAGCGCACGGTCCTTGGCGTAGGTGACGACCGCGTCGTAGCTGGGGAAATCCAGCGTCAGTAGCCAGCCGTCGAGATTTTTCGCCTGCGCTTTTTCGCGCGCCGCCTGTTTGGCTGCATCGGTCATGCCTGAGAGCAGTGATTCGTCGGTGACGGACTTGCTCCAGGCTTGGGCGCTGTCCATCAGATTTTCTTCGAACTTGGCCTGCAGCTCCGACAGGCGCATGGAGATTGCCTTGAACCGCGCCTGCTCGGCCAGCGGCAGCGCGATGCCGGAGAGTTTGAAATCGCGCAGCGCATCGGCGACGACTTTCTTGCGCGCCGGCGAGGCCTGCCGGTGCGCGGCGCTTTCCGATAACAACATGTAGGCGCGGTACAGCGGCTCCGACTGCGACAGCTCCAGCCCGTATTCGGTGAGCTTTGGCAGGCAGGCGTTGAAGGCCTTGCGCCAGTCCGCCGTGCTCGTCACGCCGAACAGGTGCTGCACCGGTCCCCAGCTGCGCGAGATGCGGTCGCCCATCTCCTCCAGCGGCTCGATCAGGCTGTCCCAGTCCGGCGACTGATTTTTTTCCAGTAACGCGGCGAGTTCCGCGCGGTTCTGCGCCAGCACCGCGTCGAGCGCCGGTTCGGCGTGTTCGGGCTTGATCCGGTCGAAGGCGGGCAGGGTGCCGGGAGCGGTTTGCAGCAGCGGGTTTTGCATTGCGGGCAACTCTTACGCGTGGCGCAAATCAGGGGGCGGGAAGGCCGTTATTTTAGCGCCTGAAGGTCACCCGCTCTGTGGGATTGATGCTGTATTATTGTATTAATTTGTTTAATTTTAATTAGTATAGTAAATATAAATTAACAGCACAGTTTGCAATTAGCAACAGAGCGGGTGGCTATAACCCGCCACGCAACTCCAGCGCACGTGCGCAAAAAATTCCGAGTGCGAACGCGGCGATGACGCTAGCAACTGCAAACCAGCGATAACGGCGCATGAGGTCGCGCTGCGACAGGGTGGAGATGATGTAGGGCCGCGCGTCCCGCGGCTTGCTGAGCACGTGGACATCGGGGTTGATCGAATTCTGCACTTCGTGTTCGCGCACTTCGGCCAGGGCGGCGGCGCGCGCGGCCTCCCATTCCTGCATGTCGATCTGGCCGTCGTGGTTGGCGTCGAAGCGTTTCAGCAGGTCGGCGCGGTTCTTCTTCCAGTCCGCCAGCAGATCACGCACGTCCGCCGGTTCGTCGAAGGCGCGCTCCGCGCCCTGGCTGTGGAACCAGCCGGTGGCGTAGAGCAGGTCGCCGACCTTGATCAGCCGTTCGTGATAGCGGTAGTCGCCGAAGCTGAGCCAGCCGCCTTCCGGTCCGCGATGCGGCCGCGGCGTGGGGCCGCTCCAACTGCGCCGGAGACTGGGCATGATGCTGGCGCCATCCGGGTCGATGACGCAGTCGCCGGTGGTGTCGCAGAGCAGGAACAGGTCGTCCGAAGTCCGGTTCTCGACGGTGACCCACCTGGTCTTGTCGCCGTCGCGCTCGCGGTGCTCAACGCGATAGCTCCACCAGACGCAGCGCGTGTCGCTCAGCGGCGAGAGGATTTCCGGCCCCGGCATCATGCCCGCGTGGCCGCACAGTTCCACATAGCCCTGCGCGGCGGAGCGAATCAGCGAGGTGGGCGTGTCTTCCAGCAGGCGCGCGCGGCTGAGCTGCATGAAGCCGAACGCGAACAGCGCAAGCGTGACCGCCCCGCCACAAACCAGCCAGAAGATGAATGAACCGGAACCGGCGTGAAGGATGAGCGCGTTCACGCGCTGTTAGCTGTTGAACAGGGCCTTTACGTTCACGTCCTGCTTTTCGTCGCGGCTGAATTCCAGCAGTTCCGCAGGCTTGAATCCGCCCATGCGCGCGACGATCACATCGGGGAACTCCTCCAGCCGCACGTTGTTGACGTTGACCGCCTCGTTGTAGAACTCGCGGCGGTCGCTGATGGCGTTTTCGAGGCCAGTGATGCGGCCGAGCAGCTGCTGGATGGACTGGTTGGCGCGCAGTTCCGGATAGGCTTCAACCGTCGCGCTGATCTGGCCCAGGCCCGCGCGCAATGCGCCCTGCGCCTCGCCGATGCCCTTGAGGTCGCCGCCCTGCCTCGCGGCGTTGGCCGCCGAGCGCGCGCTCATGACCTTTTCCAGCGTCGAGCGCTCGAACTGCATGTACTGCTTACAGGTCTCGACCAGCTTGGGCAGCTCGTCGTGGCGCTGCACCAGCAGGATGTCGATATTGGCCCAGGCCTTGGCCACGCCATGCTTGAGGTTGACCAAGCCGTTGTAGATGATGACGCCGTAAAGCAGCAGTGCCGCGATGATCGCGAGCCAGACGAATGTGCTGACCATATTCCCCCTCCCCCCGTTTCCCGGCGCCAAGGATGCTGCAAATGGAACCGCCGCGCTACCATGCGCGTCCATGAGAGCGGGATAATGCCCGCCGGGTGATTTCGTCGAGGTGACATGTGAACAAGCTGTTTTTCAGGATTCTGGTGCTGCTGGCCGCCGTGGCGGCGCTCGGCGGCTGCTCCACCGCACAGGTGCTCAACTCGCTGACCACTGACACCGGCTACACCGTCGCCAGCAATATTCCCTACGACAGCGCCTACAACCTGCGCCTGGATGTCTATACGCCGAACAACGTGCAGAACGCGCCGGTGGTGGTGTTCTTCTACGGCGGCCGCTGGGCCAGCGGCAGCAAGGATCAGTACAAGTTCGTCGGCCAGGCGCTGACTTCGCAGGGCTTCGTCACGGTGATCGCGGATTACCGCAAGTATCCCGATGTGCGTTTCCCGGCCTTCGTGCAGGACGGCGCCAACGCGGTGCGCTGGGCGCACGACAACATCGGCCGTTACGGCGGCGATCCGGCCAAGCTGTTCATCATGGGCCACGACGCCGGCGCGCACATCGCCGCCATGCTGGCGCTGGACCCGGAATTTCTGAAGGCGGCCGGCGACAGCAACCGCAGCTGGCTCAAGGGCATGATCGGCCTCGCCGGGCCGTATGACTTCATGCCCATCACCGCGCCCGACCTGCGCGACCTGTTCGGCCCGCCGGACCAGTTTGCGCAGTCGCAGCCGATCATCTACGTGGACGGCAAGAATCCGCCGCTGCTGCTGATGACCGGCATGGACGACGATTCCGTGCTGCCCAAGAACACGCTGGCGCTGGCCAGTGCCGTATCGAAGGCGGGCGGGGTGGTCGAGACCGTGACGTATCCGAAGATGAGCCACGCGATGATCCTCGCGACGCTCGCCGCGCCGCTGCGCAAGAACTCCGATGTGCTGGCCTATGTCACCAGCTTCATCCATCGCCGCTCGGTTTCCGCGCCGGCATCGCAGGATGAGAATGGTGCGACGCCGGACGACATGCAGGTGCAGCCGCTGGATGTGGTGCCGCCGCCGGCCAGCACCACGGAGGTGCAACTGCCGCCGCCCACGCCCTTGCCCGCACCTGCGCCGGTACCGCCTTCGGCACCGGCACCGGGAAATCCCTGATGGGAGAGCGCTTCAAGCTGGTCGAGGTTGGTCCGCGCGACGGCCTGCAGAATGAAAAACGGTTGGTGCCTGCCGCAGCCAAGATCGAGCTGATCGGGCGGCTTGCGGATGCTGGCCTGCCGGTGATCGAAGCCGCCAGTTTCGTCAGCCCGAAATGGGTGCCCCAGATGGCCGATGCGGGCGAAGTGCTGGCTGGCCTTGTGCGCAAACCCGGCGTGAGCTACCCCGTGCTGGTGCCCAACCTGCAAGGGCTGGAGCGCGCGCTGGCGGCGGGCGTGGCGGAGATCGCGGTGTTCACTGCCGCCTCTGACGCCTTCAACCGCAAGAACATCAATGCTGGCATAGACGAATCGCTGGCGCGCATAAAACCCGTCGTCGAACAGGCGCTGGCGAAAAAGCTCAAGGTGCGCGCCTACGTGTCCACCGTGCTTGGTTGTCCTTACCAGGGCGAGGTCGCGCTGAGCGAGGTCGTGCGCGTGACGCGGGCGCTGGTGGACATGGGCTGCCATGAAATCTCGCTCGGTGACACCATCGGCATCGGCACACCGCGGCAGGCGCGCGCGATGCTCTTGGCCTGCGCAGATGCGGTGGGCATGGACCGGCTCGCGGTGCATTTTCACGACACGCGCGGCCAGGCGCTGGCGAACATTTTTGCCTGCGTCGAAGCGGGCGTGCGCGTGGCGGATGCTTCGGTTTCCGGCCTCGGCGGCTGCCCTTACGCGCAGGGCGCCAGCGGCAACGTTGCGACCGAGGATCTCGTCTACATGCTGCACGGCATGGGTTTCGAGACCGGTGTCAATCTCGCCGCGCTGATCGAAACCTCGCGCTGGATTTCGGCGCAACTGGGCCGCGAGCCCGCGAGCAAGCTGGCCTGCGCGCGAGGGACATGATGAAGGATCCGATCTGGACGCCGCGGCAGATGCAGCTTGCGGCGGCGCAACTCTCGGTTTACGCCGACTGGCTGCGTGACACCGGCCGCCAGACGGTCGAGGTAGGCGACTACGCCGCGCTGTGGCGCTGGTCGGTGGCGCAGCCGGCGGCGTTCTGGGAGTCGGTCTGGGCCTATTGCGACGTGTGCGCGCAGCGCGACGCCGATCACGTGCTGGCGAATGGCGGCGCCA
>JBOICL010000250.1:0-3639 GCA_050740055.1 Stenotrophobium sp. | reverse complement strand
GCGCCTCAGGCGCATCGGCCGCCTCGGTGACACGGAATTCCGCGCGCGTCAGCGCGAAGCGCACCATTTCTCGGATGGCGTTTTCGTCCTCGACCACCAGTATCAGTCTGCCGCTCATGCTTTTCATGGTTAATCAGTTCGCCGCGCAGATTATGAAAAGTACATGACAGGATGGTTACAGGCGCCGCATCACCACGCTGCCAGCGGAATAGCCCGCACCGAAGGCGCACAGCACACCCACGTCACCTGCGCGCAGATCCTGCTGATATTTGTGAAACGCGATCACCGAACCGGCGGAACTGGTGTTGGCGTATTCGTCGAGAATCACCGGCGCTTCCTGTTCCGAAGGCTCGCGGCCCAACACGCGCTTGGAGATCAGGTGGTTCATGGACAGGTTGGCTTGGTGCAGCCAGAAGCGCTTGACCGTGTCCGGCGCGATGCCGAGGCTACCGAGATGCTCGACCATCAGTTCGGACACCATTGGCACCACTTCCTTGAACACCTTGCGGCCTTCCTGGTTGAACAGCACGTCGTGCCATTCGCGCGGCGGCTGTTCGGAGGGATTGAGATAGCCGAAATTGTTACGGATGTTGTTGGAGAACTGCGTCTTCAGGCGCGTGCCCAGCACCTCGAACATCACCTCACCCCGCGCCTGTTCCAGCGGCTCGACCAGCACCGCGGTGGCGGCATCGCCGAAGATGAAATGGCAGTCGCGGTTGCGGAAATTCAGATGGCCGCTGCAAATCTCCGGGCTAACCACCAGCACTGCACGCGCGCTGCCGTTACGAACCGCATCGACCGCCGCCTGGATGCCGAAGGCGGCGGACGCGCAGGCGACGTTCATGTCGTAGGCATAGCCCTGCGTGCCCAGCAGTTGCTGGATTTCCACCGACACGGCCGGATACGCGCGCGGCATGTTGGAGCAGGCCGCCAGCACGGCGTCCACGTCTTCGGGTTTGCGGCCAGCGCGCTGCAGCGCCTGCTGCGCAGCGACGACACCCATCTCGGCCATGATCGAGGGTTCGTCGTTGCCGCGCGCACGAATCTGCGGGCGCATGAATTCGGGGTCGAGGATGCCCGATTTATTGACCACGTGCCGCGCCTTGATGCCCGAGGCCTTGACGATGAATTCGCTGGAAGAAGGCGCCAGCGGCTGCACCGTGCCCGCAGCAATTTCAGCGGCATGCCGCGCGTTGAAACGCTCGACATAGGTGTTGAACGCGACGACCAGTTCGTCGTTGCTGATGGATTCCGGCGGAGTGAACAGACCGGTGCCGGTGATGGCGACACGCTTCATGAGGCGGCGTCCTTGGGATTCGAGAGAGAATTTTACCGCCGATTCTACTGCGCTTCAGACCAGCGACGGCCAGCCGGCGCGCAGCATCGCCTCGCGCACGGTTTCCGCGACTTCCGGCTCGCGGCTGATGCTCAGATGCGAACCGTTGTACCACTTCACCGGAACATCCCAATGCCGGGACAGTTCCAGCGGATGTCTGGGCGGCACGACGCGGTCGGCAGCGCCGGCAAAAATCAGCAGGCGGCTCTTGTCCAGCTGCGGCGGCCGCGCCAACGGCGAGATCACGTGCAGGATTTCGCGGTAGCGCTCTTCGTTCAGACCCTGCCGGGCGAAATAATTCTGGTGCGCGGACGGAATGAAGCGCCACAGCGCCGACGCGAAATCGATCACCGGGATACCGGCGACGACGAAATCGAGACTGGCCTCGTAAGCCGCGAGCAGGCTGGCGTTGTAACCGCCGAGACTCACCCCGTAGACGCCGATGCGCGGGCTCTCTTCCTGCGTGCGGATCCAGGCCAGCGTGCGTCGCAAATCCCACAGCGCCTGCGCCTCGGCATAGACCAGATCGAGCACGTCGCCATCGAGAAAGTAATCGCCGGAGCGCAGGCCGATGCGGCGCGGGCCATGCAGCGGCAACACCGGCTGCACCATGTTGACGCCCAGCCGCTCGTGCAGCCAGCGCGGCGCAAACAGGCCGAAATCCATCCACGGCGCGCCCATGCGATAACCATGAATGCACAGCAGCCACGGCCGCTTCTGGCCCGCGTGGCGCAGCACGCGCACGGCGCAGCGGTTGTTTTCGGCGTAACTCTTCCACAGCGCCGCGCCGGGCAGCGCGTCTTCGGGTGCAAAGCCGCTGTCCCAACGCAGCAGCTCGTAGTCGAAACCATAGATGCGCTGCTTGCTGGAAACCGCCTCGCCCGGAGCGGACGGCGCGCGGTGAAATAGCGCCGGGTCGCGATCCCATCCGCGTTCCTTCAGCGCCGCATCGAGCTTGAGTGCGTCCGCGCACAGGCGCTCGCCTTCATCGCCAACAGGAAATTTTATGCTGGTGACGAAATACGCCAGCAGCGCCTCGTCCAACGCCGCCTTTGCGTCTATGGCCAGCGACAACTCCAGAGTGGGAGCGTCGGCATCGCGCACGGCCATGGTGAGCCCGGCACGCCCTGCGACCAGGTAGCTCGCCGCGGAGCCGAAAGCGCAGAGCAGTGCCGCGCCGAAATGCCCTGAAATCATCGCGCCCAGCGACAGCAGCACGCCGATGATGCCGCCCAGCGACATGTAACCGGTCGCGCGCTCATCGCCCGGCATCAGCAGCAGGGTGACGCCGGTGCTCAGCAGCAGTGCGCCGGGTATCAGCGCCCAGATCAGCCAGTGGCCACCGCTCTCGGCCAGTAGCCAGTAAAGGCCGGCGATGACCGGAACGCCGCTCAGACTCTCCCAACGCTTGGGCTGTGATTGCATGACGCTTGCTGATCCTGTCCTGACCCTGTCAGGCGGCACCCGCTCTTGCCGCTTGCAGGATGAATGATGTGCGTATTTATTAAACTATTTAAACTATATAAATCAATATATAACTGACATGCTACACAAATTTGATGGAGCGGGTGGCGGAAATGACGTCCTAGCGCCGCCTACAGCTTGCCTGAAAGCAGTTCCCAGAATATCCAGAAAATCGACGACGAACCCACCAGCAGCAGCGCCTGCGACGGCCACAGCCAGCGGTTGTTTTTCACCATCGCCCAGAACGCCACGCCGCCGAGCACGCTCAGGGCCAGGAACATCAGCGTGGACTGGAGCAGCCCTGGCCATTCCGTGCGCAGGCTCGGCTCCAGGTCCATGTAGAGGTAGTACTGGAGACAGACCACGCAGAGAGTCACGAACATGGCGCCGGCCAGCAGCATGATGCCGGAAGTCCACCAACGGATGAAATTCATTTTCGCTTGAGCAGCCGGATGACGGGAAAAAGTTCACGGGTGACGGCGGCGGAGCGCCAGCTGGTCTTGAGCAGCATGGAAACGAATCCACGCAGGATGCGGTCGCGGTTGGCGAACACGCTGTCCACCATAGGCACGCGCCGGTCGGTCATCACGCTGATCGCCTCATCTGGCGTATCGCCGAAGTTCATTTTCACCGTGAGGAATACTTCCAGCGGTTCCTTCTCGCGGCGGCGACCTTCTTTGGTACCGGTTTTCGCTATCATGTTTTATGACCTCTCGAAACCTGGTGTGCTTCGCACACGGCAAAGAAAGCGGCCCCTGGGGAACCAAGATCACGCACCTCGCGGAAGTGGCGCGCGGCCACGGCTACGAGGTGATGTCGCCCGATTATAGTCATACGCA
>JBOICL010000249.1:0-15813 GCA_050740055.1 Stenotrophobium sp. | reverse complement strand
AGTCGTCCGGGTTCGCCGCCGGCGTGGTGCCGTAGGGCAGTAGGCCCTGCCCCGCGCTCTGTCCGGCGCCGAAAATAACCACGGCGGCGGCCACGGCCAGCACACCACGGCGCCATCCCCTGCGCAGGTTCCCGTTCATCGCTCTCTCCTGTTGCCGCATGTCACCCGCTCTGCCCAATAGCGGCAGGTGATCAGTTTAATAATATTTACTTAAACTATTTTAATTCAATATATTTAAACTATCAATGCGCCTCTTTCGGCGGGAGCGGGAGGGGTACAGGTGCGGGTGCGCGCCAGCCGCTCCATCCAAGCCCTGCGGTAGCGCAATCCAGCCATCAACAGCAGCCCCAGCAGCAACGTGGGCGGCAACGCACCGCCACCGCTAGAACTGCCGCTGCCGCTTGAGCTGCTGCTCGAACTGCCGGAACCTGAGCCACCGCTGGAACTGCTGCTGCCACTTCCACTACCGCTGCTGGAACTGCCGGAGCTACTGGAGCCGCTGCCCGAGCCGCCGCCAGAACTGCCGCTGCCGCTTCCACTGCCGCCGCTGGAACTGCTGGAACCGCCTGTGCCGCCCGAACTGCTGCCCGTGCCCGCCGGCTGCACGCTGACGCTGACCGGATAGCCGACGTTGCCGGCCTTGTCGATCGCCTGCACCGTCACGGTCTGCGCCGAGGCGTCGGCGCCGCCGAGGGTGAAGCTCTGCGTCGTGTCCGCCGCCGCGGGTGCGGGTGGTCTGGTCGCCGCAGGCTGGCCGTTCACCAGCACGCGGTAGCTGCTGGCAGTGCCGCAAAGCCCATCGTCGCCGGGTGCGACGAACTGCACTTGGATACCGCCAGTCACGGCCGTGGCGCTGAGCCTGCTCACCGCGCCCGGCGGCGTGCCGTCGCGGTTATAGTTGCCGCTGCCTTGCTGATCGTGGCGGAAGCTCGGCCACTCGCTCTGGCAGGGCGGCAGTGTCGGCTGACTCCACTGGAACAGATAACCTTCGCGCGTGATCGCGGCGACGCGGCTGTCGCTGCTCAGCGCCGCCGGCGCAAACAGCCAGCCGCCGGTGACTTTGGGGAAACCCGGCGCGTCCTGCCCGGTCATGCCGTCATAGGCGTGCAGCAGGCCGAGACCGGTGCCGGCAACGACCTGGTTGGCCATGCTCGCCGGATTGACCGAGGCGATGGTGGAGCTGGATAGGAACTGGTAGTCGTCGGTGACCACCGGGAAGGCCGGCAGGGGCAGGCCGGTGCTGGCGTCCCAGGCGCCGATCTCGTGGTTGTAGGGGAAGTTCTGGCCCACCAGCAGTAGGTTCGCTGCCTGCGCCGCGCCGATCTGGTACTTGACCACCGCCAGCGGGCTGAGCTGCGCGCCCGGCGACGAGCCGAGCAGGTTGCCCACCGCCGCCGACTCGAACAGATTGATGCCGGGCGTCGGATCGGTGGTCAGCGACGCCACGCCGCGCAGCGCCTGGTTCATGTTTTTGCCCAGACTGCCGTCCACGCCATAGGTGGCGAGGCTGCTGGTCACCGGTGCCAGGCCAGTTCCGGTAGCCGAGGCGACGATCTGCTGCGTGCCGCCAACCTGCACCAGCACCGGATCCTGCCCCGGCCCGATGAAAGGCAGCACGTCCTGAATGATGCCGCTGACCTGCACCGGCCAGCCGGACAGGAACTTACCGGTTTTGCCGTCGATGGCATACACCGGCGTGAAGGTCGTGCTGAGGCTGCCGATGAAGGACACGTCACCGCCGGAAGGCAGGGGCAGCGCGCTGCCGCCGCCGTAGACCTCATTGGTGGCGGCGACGATGTCGTCCACGCCGTCGCCATTGAGATCCCCGATGGCGGGCTCGTTGATCGACTCCGCCACCATCTGCTGCGCGGCCGGAATGTTCGGATCAACCAGCGCCAGCGGCGACCAGGCCACCGGCGTGCCGTCGGCGTGCCAGGCGTAGAGATGCCCGTCCAGCGCTGGAGCAACGATGGACAGGGGCTTGCCCGGCCCGTCCAGCCGCGCCACTGCCGGCGACGCCAGGAAGCCGCACTTGGGATGATGCAGCGGCTGGCTCTCCTGCGAAGGCGCGCACAGCGCCGGATCGTCGCCGACCGGGAAACCGGCGCGCATGCTGCCGTCCGGCTCGAACACGTAAACGTGCACGCCGGCGGCGGTAATGATCTCCGGGATGCCGTCGCCGTCGAGATCGGCGACGGTGGGCGCACGCGGCGGCTCGCGCGGCATCGCCACCGCGCCACTGAGGAAGCCCGGCGCGTTCGGGTGCGAAGCGGCGCGCGGGAAGATGTCTGTCTGCACCGGCCAGCCCGGCAGCTCACTGCCGTCCGGCTCATAGGCATGAATCAGGCCGTCCTCGGTGGGCACGATCAGTTCCGGAACGTTGTCGCCGTTGATGTCGGCGTAGCGGATCGGCGCCTCGCCGCCGGCGCCCAGGCGCCTGGGATAGCCAGCGCTCAGGTTCTGGCCGTCGGGAATCGCGGTCAGCACCTTGCGGTCCACACCGGGCAGGTTGTTCGGATGCGCCGGATCGGTGACGGTGAGACGCACCGTGAACTGGTCCTGATAAGGATTGCGCGAGGTCAGCGAGAAGGTCGGCCCGCCGGCGTCGGGCGGCACCGTAAACGCCGCCGTCGCCGCGCGCACTGCGGCGAGGTTGAGCGCACCGAAATCCGTGACCGTACCGCTGGCGTCGGCCTCGGTCACCGTGGTCCACGTGGTCGGTGCGAGGCCCGCGCCCCATTCGAGCTTGTAGTGAAAGTTGCCGCCCGCCGCGCGGCGCGCGCGCGCCAAGCCGGTGATCTCCACCGTCGCGCCGGTCAGCGGCACATACCAGTCGGGCGTGACGATGGCGACTTCCGGCGGGATGTTGCCGTCCTTCACCGCCTGCACCGCCGCGCCCAGATTGGCGCGGCCATAGCCGAAGTGTACGTCCCAGCCCGGCTGCGCAGCGTCCGGCAGACCGGTGCCGAGAGTATTGGGTTGCGTTACGTCCTCGGCGGTCTGCTCCAGAATTTCGCGCGTCTCGTCGGCGGACAGCAGCGGCTGCGTGCCGAAGTCCAGACCCGCGCTGACCACCAGGCCGGCCGCGCCGGAGGCCTTGCCGGTGTTCTCGGAGCCGGTCGCGCCTTCCATCGAAATCGAACTGTGACCGCCGTACTGCGTGGTGTTGGCGCCGCGGAAATAGGTGCCGACCGGCACGTTGCTACCAATGCACACGCCCTGCACCGGCGGCAGGTTCGCCAGCAGCGTGCCGCAGATGAACGCCTGTCCCTGCTGAAACTGTGCGTTGTTGCTGCCCAGGCCCTTGCTGTCCGGCACCGTGCCCTGGATCAGCAGGGTGTGGTTGTAGTTGGCCGGATAGTTGTGGTTGCCGGTGTTGAGGTCGTCACCGGAATAGGTCTGCACCAAGCCCTTCTGATAGGCGTATTGCGAGGCCACCTCGGCAAAGGCGGAGTGATACAGGCTGCCGTCGGCGCCCTCAATCACGTTCACATGGTTGTCGGCGGCGTACATCATCGCCAGGCCGAAGGTGTCGCCGTCGCTGACGAAAGTGTCCCACACGCGCAGCGGCTCGAACTGGCAGTGCGGGCAGATGCCGATATCGTTGCCGCCGGTGCCGCTCTCCACCGCGTCGCTGGCGCGGCCGGAGCCGTGGTTGCCTGCGGCGAAATAGCTGGAGCGATCGGTGGGATCGTTGTTGTCGTCGAAGAAGTTCCAGCCGGCGATGTCGTTGGCATAGCCGTTGCCGTCGTTGTCGAAAGCGCCACCAGCCGGACAGGCACCGAGCTGGTGGTTAGTGATCTGGCAGTGGCCGAAGGCATTGAGCAGGTCCTTGCCGGTGACTGCGCCGCCGCAGCTGTTCTTGAACGCGCGGCCGACACGCGGATCGCTGGCGTAGTCATCCACCGTGATGGCGCCGTCGCCGTCGAGGTCGAAGCCGCCGAGCCCGGCCGCGGGATGCGTCTGCCCCTGCGCGTCCTCGGGCAGCGGCAGTTCGCCGGTGTTCAGATGAATCTGCCGGCGCAGGCCGCAGCGGTCCCACTGGATGCCAGTGTCGAGGATGGCGATGGTCACCGCCGGATTGCCGCGCTCGATCTTCCAGGCGCCGGCAGCGTTGAAGCCGGAAATCTGCGGCTTGCCGAAACGCACGCTGTCGGCCGGATCGAGATACAGCGCCGTGAGGCGGGACAGTGCCGAAACGAAGCCGAACAGTTCGAAGCGCTCGTTGTAGATGTCGGAACAGTGGTCCGCCGCCGGCAGCGTCGTGTCCGGCTCGGCGCAGTCGTAGTCCGGCACCTGCGGCGTGTCCTGGCGCTGCACGTTGATGGGCGCGAACTGCTGCGAGGTATCGCTGGAGGCGGGATGATCGAAGTCGCTGCCGGAGCCGCTACACACGGCGGCGGCGAGCATGCAAACGGTGCCGAGGGTGGCGTGCAAGATTTTTGTCGAAGTTCCGAAAAAATTTTTATGCGCCACCGTTGTCTCCAGAATCGCAAACTACCGCCGCCCAGCCGGGCGTGTTTCAAACCAACGGCCCAGCCGCGGGGTCGTTGACGTCTTAAAAAAACTTCACTCCACCGCAGCTCCGACGCCGCTCTCTAGCCGGCTCCGCTAAGGAAGCTCTGAATAAGCGTCGCGAGCGCAGGCAGCTTGCGTGAGGACGGAGCGCAGGAACCGGAGTTTACGTAAGGAGTAAATGAGGATTCCGAGCACCGCCCTCACGCAAGATGCCAAGCGTAGTAGCTTATTCAGAGTTTCCCTAAGGCGCCGGCACAAAGCCTCGCGTGACACAGGGCTTGCCACCGCAGGTATCGTTGACCGCGCCATTGGGCTGCAGGAAGCCGGATTTCATCTGCCGTGCCGCGAGCGTGCTGCGCGGGAATTCGTGCGGGTCGGCGCCGTAGCCCAGCTCCGGTCGTGGCGGGCGGTTGTCGATGGGCGGCGGCGCGACGCCGTTGACGCTGGGTGTGCCGTCGGCGAAAACCGTGGGGCCGCTGTCCCACACCGTCAGCGCGTTGCCGTTGTACGGATAGGCGGGAATGCAGGCGATGCCGTAATAAGGCTCGTCGTCGGGATGGCGGCGGTTGAGCCCGACATTGGGATGCACGCGCGCCTCGGCCTCGACCGCCGGGTTCGCTCCGGGCTGCACGGCGGGGCCGCGCTGCGCATCCGTGCCGCCAACCACCGCCGGGCAATGCACCTCGGCACCGATAGTGCGCGCCATCACTTCCGCCGTGTACATGCTGACCTGGTGATCGCCGAAAGACGGCTGCAGCAGCACGCGCTTGGGCGGCACGCCGGGATAGTTGTTGCCGGCGCGCAGGTGCAGCGCGTAGCCGTTGTTCTCGGCTCGGTCCCACAGCATCTGGATCAGCGACAGCACGAATTGCTGGTCCAGCGAGGACTGGTAGGAGGCGTAGAGGATCGAGGCGTAGGTGTCGAAGTCCACGCTGCGCTGTAGCAGGGTCGAGTAGTTCATGCCCGGCACGCCGAGCACGCCGGCGCTGATGTCGGGCGAGGTGGCGATGACCACGCCGCCGATGATGCCGCCCTGAGAATTGCCATCGTAGTAGAGCTGCGCGCGGTTGATGACGCAGTGGCCCTTGCTGTCCTGGAACGCCGGATTGGAGCAGAAGCCATCGGGCGCGATCATGGCGCGGCCGAGATAGTCGAAGTTGAGCACGCCCTGCTGCACGCGGTCGGTGAGCGTGGTGAAGTTGGACATGTCCAGCAGCAGCGTGAAGACATTCGGCACATCGCCGAAAGTGGGGTCTTCGGAGGTGCGCCCGGAGGCCATGCCGATCCAGTCGGTGGCGCAGAACACCATGTCGTTTTCCTGCGCCATGTCGCTGACATTGCCCGCGCCGACTTCGGCCTGGCTACCGAGCAAGCCGTGTCCGTAGAGGCTGGGCCGCGCCGGATTCACGCTGATCGCGGTGGAGGGATCGTCCACGTTGTTGAAGGCCACGCGCGGGATGTGGCAGGTGTAGGTGAAGGTCTGTGTAGGAGTCAGCGGATTGCGATCCGGCAGGCCGTCGCCGTAAATCCCGCTGGCGTCCGGCGTGTAGTAGAAACGCGAGCCGGGCTTGCCGCCCGGCAGGGTGAGGTAGGACGGCACAGTGATGGTGCCGCGCACTTCGCGCGCGATTTCGGCATTGGCCGCTGTCTTGAAATTCTGCACGCCGCCGGGATAGCTGCAATTCAGCGGAATAGGCGTGGGCAGCGGCGGCACGCTCACCGGCAGTGGCAACTGGCAGGCGAGATCGGGATTGGCGACGGTGAAGGACGGCGACTTGCCGTTCAGGGACTTGAAGGCGTCGTCGATGATGTGCAGCAGGCGCGCGCTTTCGTTGCGCTGGCTGGCAACGGTGAAATCCCAGGCCAGGTACAGCGAGCTGCGATCGATGCCGGCACCCGCCAGTGTCTTGAACAGGTCCTCCATGTGCGCACGGCGCGCATTGACCGGCGGCAGCGAGCTGACATGGTTGTCGCGGTAGATCTGGAATTCCGGCGTCGCCGGGATGAGTTGCCCGTTGCCATCCCTGAGATTGCGCAGCGCGACGATGTAGCGGTGACCTTCCTCGAAATTCACCGCCGGGCGGATGATCAGCGCCGGACCCGGATCGACCAGCGGATTCTCCGGCTGCGGGTTGGCAGCGCAGACCGCGTTGAGCTGCTGCGCGGCGGCGCCGAGCTGGTCCAGTGATAGCCCGGCATCGCCGGCGAATCCGGTGAGCACGCCGACAATCTTGGCCGTATCGCAGATGGTGAACTTGGTCAGGTTGGCGTCGAGTTCGCTCCAGATCAGGTGGCGCTCGCCGGTGCCGGCGTCGATCACCACGATGGGCTGGTCCGTGCGGAAGCTGTCGGCGATGCCGGTGATCGGCACCGCGCCGGTTTTTTTCAGATCCAGACCCGGAATGCGCACGAGGATCGCCTGGCCCGGCGAGTAGCCGTCGTTGCGGTTCCAGTCGGTCGGATCGAGCGGCTTGCCGAGCACATTGCGCGGCATCGACAGGATGTTGAGATTGACGCGGCGGCCGGTGTCCGTCGTGCTGTCGGCGACGGTGAAGTAATCGTTGGGCCAGGGGAACAGACAGTAATGCGTGTCGAAGAAATCGCAGCGGTCTGCGGTGAGCATGTCCGGCAGCACCTGCGAGTCGAGGCTTGGCTGCGGCGGCGGCGGCACACCACTGGCCCCTCCGCTGGAACTGCTGCCTGAACTGCTGCTGGAAGATGAACCGCTGCTGCTGGAACTGCCGCTGGAAGAAGAACTGCCGCTGCTGGAACTCCCGCCGGAAGATGAGCCGCTGCCGGTGCCCGCCCCGCCGGAAGACGATCCTCCCGAGGATGACGTGCCGCCTGAACCGCCGCCCGAGCTACTTCCCGAACCGCTACTGGAACTGCTGCCCGAAGAAGACCCGCTGCTGCCGGAGGAACCCGATCCGCTGGAAGACGATCCTCCGGACGAAGATGCGCCGGATGTACTGGCCGCAGCCGAACCACTGCCGCCGCCGCAGCCCGCACAGGCCAGCAGCGACGCCAGCAGCACGCCACCAAGAACCTTGGATACCGGTTTGCGCATGCTCCTCTCTCCCATGCAAGCCGCTGGCAACACCCAGCGCCGCTATGCCTACGCAGGCAACCTAGACGCTGGCACCCGCTCTATCGATTTCGCATCGATTTAATTTATTATTTATTGTAATTAACTATTATTGTTAAACACATGATAACAAGCACGATGCCCCCAAGCAGGGGAGCGGGTGAACCTAGCAGCGGCATGCCGGGCCTGCGCAAAGCGATGACCCGCTCTTGCCGAGCGGGTCCCGCCGTCTCCCCAGAAAAGCCGCTCCCTGGATCTTGTTGCCGTTCAAATCGCGGCGCGCCTTTGTACCGGGATCGACAGACGCCGGTAAACGTCCGCGAGCAGCCACAGCGGGCCGATCATCAGGAACTGCAAATCCTTGAAGAACGACGGCCGCGCACCTTCGTAATGATGGCCGATGAACTGGCCGACCCAAGCTTCGATGAAGATCGCCGCCGCCACCCACAGGAAATAGGGACCGCTCACGTGTTGCAGGGCCACCACGCCGGCGTACATCAGCACGAACAGGCCGGCCACGCCCAGCGCCAGCCGCCAGGACAGGCGCACGTAGTAAGCCAGGGCCAGTACGCCGATCACCGTCGCCGGGTTGATCCATTCGCCGCCGAGCGGAATCGCCTTCAGCCCGCACCAGATCGCGAACACGATCTGCGGGATGCACAGCCAGTGCAGGGTCTTGTTGACCGGATTGAGATGGCTTTCGGAATACTCGTTGAGCCATTGGTTGAGGGTTTTCATGGTGCCTCACAAAGAAGAAATTCAATCCGCAGAGTATGCTTCCACAACAGTTAACGGATGATAGTAAAAACCGCTTACAGTCCATCAGAATACATAGTAAATAAGGCTCAGTTTCAGGCCGCTGCAAACCGCACGAGGGGATTTGATGGAAGCGAAAGTCGTTGCCGACACAGTCGATCCGGTGGACCGCTATATCGCGCGGCTCTACCGTTCGGCGCTGGCGGTGACGCCGGACGATTATCGCGGCTGGGCGCTGCGCGAACTCAACAGCGCGATCCCGCATGACAGCGGCATCTGGGGCAGCGGCAGCCTGAGCCGCATGATTTTTCACACCTGCACCGTCAGCGGCCTGCCGGACAGCTACCCCGCGGCGCTGGAAGCGACCAGCGGTATCAATCCCATCCTGCCGCGCATGCTGCAAAACCTCGACGTGCCGGTGGACATGCGCGATGTCTTCAGCGACAGCGCCTTCTTCAAGTCCGAACTCTACAGACGCACCTTCGAGCCTTACGGCATCTCGCGCATCCTCGCCACCGTTCACCACGACCCGCGCAGCGGCCTGTATTCGCTGGTGACGCTCTACCGCAAGGAGCGCAAGCACCTGTTCACGGATGAAGAACGCGCGCGCCAGAAGCGCGTGACCTATCACCTTTACAACGCCGCCTCGCACGTGTTCTTCCTGCGTTTCGCGCAGGACCGCGAGCGGCCCACCAACTGCGCGGCCGCGGCGGTGGACCGGCAAGGCTGCTTCCACCAGGCGCAGCCGCGTTTCCTCGACCTGCTGGAACAGCGCTATCCGGGGCGCGACCCCTACACCCTGCCTTTCGCCCTACCGGAGCCAGGTCAGTCCGCCGTCGTCGGCGACCTCTGCGTCAGCAGCCAGGCCGTGGCCGACATGTTCATCGTCTACCTGTGGCCCGCCGGGCCGCTGGATCGCCTCACCGCGCGCGAACGCGAAATCGTCTTCTCGGTCGCGCAGGGCCTGTCGTTCAAGCAGGCCGCCAAACGCATCGGCGTGGCGCCGTCCACCGTCGCCAATCACCTGTACCGCGTCTACCGTAAGCTCGGCGTCTACAGCCGCACCGAACTCGCCGCACTGGTTTATCCCTCCGCGCACTGATGGCGGAAGCGCAAGACGCAGCAGTCGCGGAAAGCCCGGTTACGCGGCTGATCGGGTTCCTGCATCGACACCGCAACTGGCTGGCGCTGGTCAGCTTTCTCATCGGCCTCGCCAGCTTCCTGCTGGTGCAGCGGGGCGAACGCACCGCGCAGGTTCTGGTTGTGACCCTGCCGCTGGCCTGGCTGCTGATCCTGGCCGAGAACTGGCTCGGCGACCTTGTGCAATCACGCAGCCGCCTCAAGCTGCCGCCGGGCGTGCTGCGCTATGCCGTGCAGTCAGTGCATCAGCAGAGCTTCTTCTTCACCCTGCCGTTTTTCTTCTACACCACGACATGGCGATCCGGGCAGGCTGTGTTCACCGGCACGCTGATCGCCGCCGCGCTGGCGTCGGTGATCGACCCCATCTACTACCGCCACATCGCACCGCGCCGTGGCGTCTACTTGACGTTTCACGCGCTGGCCGTGTTCGTCGCCACTCTCACCGCCTTGCCGATGCTGTGGCAGTTGACCACCCTGCACAGCCTGCAACTCGCGGCTGCCGCCACCGCGCTGCTCGCGGCACCGACGCTGGTGCGCATCATCGGCGCGCAGCGGCCGCGGCAATGGCTGCTGCTGGTCGCGCTCACCGTGGCGCTTGGCGGCGGCGCCTGGCTGGCGCGGCCGTGGATACCGCCGGCCACGCTGTGGGTCAGTCACGGCGTGATCACGCAGGACGTGGACACATCGGCACGCGAGCCGGCGGACGCGCTCAAGATCATTTCCGCCGACGAGGCGCGCAAAGGCGTCTGCGCCTGGACGCCGATCCGCGCACCGCGCGGCCTGCACGAAAACATCCGCCATGTCTGGATGCAGAACGGCGTGACGCTCGACAGCATTCCGCTGAGCATCAGCGGCGGCCGTGCGGAGGGCTACCGTGCCTGGAGCTGCAAACGCAACATGCCCACCGACCCGCGCGGCCACTGGCAGGTGCGCGCTATGACCGAGGGCGGGCAGATGATCGGCGAGCTGCGTTTCGAGGTGCGTTGAGCATCCCATCTTCTAGTTGCAGGTCGTAGTCCCCGGCGGCGTCACCGTGGGCAGGCCGTTGAAGCGGCTGGCCAGATAGGCCAGCGCCGTCGGCGCAGCGGTGACATCGAAGCTGATGTGTTCGCCGCTGACGCCGCGGTAGTAGTCGACGTGGCTACCGGCGGCGCACCAGCCCTGCACCATCGCATCGGCGCCGGCAATCGGCACCAGTTCATCGAGCTGAGAGTGGTAAACGTAGACCGGGGTGACCGGCGCATGACCGGCCAGCGGCAGCGTGATCAGCGGCGCGTTGTCCTTGATGCTGAGCGCATCGAATGGGTCCGCCGTGTTGGTGTAGTCGGCGATATGGCCGGTGGGCGCGGAGGAGCCGTCCGAAGTCGCGCCCAGGCAGCCGTCCTTTAGCGACTCGAAGGCGGCGCGGCCCTTGGCGTTGAGCAGCGGCGTCACGAATTGCGGGTAGGCGCGGTTGACGCCCTCGACCGCCGACAGGATCAGGTTGAAGAACGCGGCGTTGGTGATCGGGTTGGTATCGGCGTTGCGCACGATGCCGACTGGGTCCGCCGGCGTGCCGCCGGAGGCGACGCCGACGATGTCCAACTCCGGCGCGTAGGTTTTCTGCAGACTGGCCGCCCAGGCGGTGGCGATGGCGCCGCCGGAATAGCCCCACATGCCCACCGGAGTCTTGACGCCAGCCAGGCCCAGAGGCGCGAAGCTCTCCGCCGCACGGATGCCGTCGAGGGTGATCTGTCCCGCCAGCTTGCCTGCGGCGTATTCCGAGTACGGCCCTTCGTGATCGGGAATCACAAACGTCCAACCCAGTGCGGTGAGGCCGGCCAGGTAGGCGAAGGGTTCCAACTGGTTGTTGCTGTCGGCGCTGCTGCCGGTGGCCGAATGCGAAGGCGCGCATTGGCTGCCAAGGCCGTCTTCCGCATACTGATAGGACACCAGCGGCGCGGGAGAAGACGTTGCTGGAACCAGCGGCTTGACCACGGTGGCGATGGCAGCAATGGGCGTGCCGTTGACGTCGCGCGACAGGTACTGCAACTGCCAGGCCATGTTCGGCAAGGGCGCACCCTGCGGCGCAAAAGTGACCGTGCGCGAATTCAGGATCGTGCCCGGCGGCAGGTCTGGCATGGGCGCAGGCTGCCTGTAGAAGGCGTCAGCGTCTGGCGTCGGCGCAAAGGGCACCGCAACAGCGCCACTTGCCGCAGGTGCCGCGGAGCCCGCCCCGCCACAGCCGGACAACACCAGCAATAAACATGCTCCCGCACCGCAAAACCACTTTGCCTGGGCCATCACCTTCGTCTCCTCCAGAATCCACTTTATCCCGGCTCTGAGCCGATTTATATGCCGTATCTGCGCAAGCCGCAGCCCTCGCTGGCAGAAGTGGCATTCATGCTCGGCTTATACCGAGCAGAGCGCCTTCCAGGACGCCTTCAAGCGCTGGACCGAGCCGACGCCGTGCGATTACGGCTGCGTGTGCTGGGTACGTGAGTCCAGGACGGCGCCCGCTATCCGCTTTTCAAGGTGGCTATATGTTTAAATATATTGATCATTTTTCTATTTATCTAATATTTATGAACAGTAATGTCTGGCCTGAGCTGAACAGCGGGTGACGCCAGTTCGCGTTAGCCAGCTGCTTTTGCAAGACCGGCTGCTACTTCAGCGAGAAATCCACGCGGTTCGGTTTACCTTGATCGTGTATCCCGGACGCATCGAGGTGCGGCGCGGCGAGGAACAGGCGCTCGGCCGGCACCTTGGCCGGGCCGGCGAGGTAGTCGCGCACGGCGGCGGCGCGGCGCATGGCCAGATCGCGCAGGGCGGCCTCATCAACCGGCGTGTTGGCGTAGATCAGTTTTTCCATCTCTGCCGGCGGCAGGCTCTTGGCGAGTCCGACGAGGTTGCGCGGCTTGGCGAATTTCGCGCGGTCGTAGACCTTCTGCAAATATTTTGGATATTCCGCATCGCTGACCGTGAGTTGCGCCGCGTTGCTGTCGTCCTTGTCGCCGAGGTCGCGCGCCTTCGCCCAGCGCAGCTCGTGCAGCAGGATTTCGTGACGCAGGCCGTCGGCATCGGTGGCCGGATCGACGCGGCCGGAGACATCGAGCTTGAGCGCAGGACGGTCGGTCAGTGCCTGCGCCAGCTTGTCGAGCTTGGCATGATCGGCGCCGCTCAGGTCCGCCGAACCCGGCGTGAACTCGACATAGCCGAGTTCGTCACCGCCGCCGAAAGCGGAACCGAGCAGCGCAAACGGCGAGGTCACCGCCTTCTCCAGCAAGTTGACGATCACGCGCAGAATCACGCCGCCGATGCTGAACTCCGGGTCGGACAGCGAACCGGACACCGGCAGGTTGACGTCGATCACGCCATCGCGGTTCTTGAGCAGCGCCACCGCCAGCAGCACCGGCAGCTTGGTCGCTTCGGGGCTGTCGATGCGCTGGCCGAAGGTGAGCTGGTCGAGGTACACGTGGTTCTGCGCCTGGAGCTGCTGGTTCTCGATGTGGTAGTTCACGTTCACCGAGAGCTTGCCCTTGTCGATGGCGTAGCCGGCGTACTTGGCCGCATAGGGCGAGAGCCGCGTCAGTTCGATGTCGCGTGCGTCAGCGGCCAGATCGAGGTACAGCGGCGACGCCAGCGGGTTGACTGCGCCCTTGATGTCCAGCGTGCCGTCGCCGTCCAGGCGTCCGTTCAGCGCCACCTGCGCCGGCGCCGGTTGGTCCGATGCGACACTCCCGATAGCGCCGCTCAGATCGGTGATGTTGGCCGTGTAGTTGGGCTTGATGTAGTTGTCGGTGTAGCGAATGTGCCCCTGCGCCAGCGTCAGGCGGCCCAGGCGAATAAGCGGCTGCGGTCCCTGCGCCGGGGCTGGAGTAACGGGAGCGGGCGTGCTCGCGGCGGATACCGGCGCGATTACCGCTGCCGTCGGCGCAGTCACCGAAACCGGCGCCGCGCCCGAGGCCACCACATCCTGCAGATTGAGGCGAGCATCAGCGTTGACGATGACGCGCGCGAAGAAATCTGTCAGCGCGATGTCGCCGAGCAGCAACTGGAACGGCGCGGCGCGCGCCGGATACTGGAAATCGAGGCTGGAGACCGTCAGCGTTTTCCAGTTCAGGAAAGGTTGGCCGCTGAGCTTGTCGCGCAACGCCAGCCGGTCGAGGCCCAGCCTGCCGGTGTAGCGCGCGCGCCAGGCACCGCGATCATCGCGCGCCAGGTCCAGGCGCCCGCGTGTGCCCAGGTCGAGCCGCTGGATATCGACATTGAGCCTGGAGGCGAAATAGCCTTGCAGTGGCGCCAGGTCCAGGTGCGCGATACCGGTATCGAGATCGAGCTTGAACGGATTGACCGCCACGCCACCCTTGAGCATGAATTGCCCCTTTCCGGTCGCTGCGGAAAGCTCGAAGGGAATCCGCGCCGCGGGATCAGTGGTCACATCCTGCGCGGAGAATTTGAGATCGCGCAGGTCCAGATGTACCGGCTCCGACGCGGCCGCGTCGTCGAAAACCACGTGTCCGCCGTCGGTGACCAGCGATTTCAGCTGCGCCTTGAACGGCGGCGTCTGCTCCTTTGGCGGCGGTTTCTTTGATACCGGCGACGAGCCTGCCGCATGCGCCGGCGGCGTCAGCGCCGCAAGCAGGTCGATGCGGCCGTCCCGTCCGC
The DNA here is from genome assembly GCA_050740055.1 of Stenotrophobium sp. Lineage (GTDB taxonomy): Bacteria > Pseudomonadota > Gammaproteobacteria > Nevskiales > Nevskiaceae > Stenotrophobium. The sequence goes on along the minus strand of JBOICL010000249.1, from coordinate 1,667 downwards.
GGCGCAGCGCAAGCGCTGGCGCGGCGATCCTGAGGCTGCCGATGTTCAGGCTGCGCGCCGGGCCGTCGTAGCGCGCATCCGTAAGGGTGATGCGGTCCACTGACACCGCCGGCTTGCCGTGGTCGCGCAGGGCGATGCGCAGATCGCGGATGTCGATGCCACCGATGGCCAGCAGCATTTTCATCAACTCGCTGTGCCGCAGGTCAAGATCCAGTTCCGCGGCCTGCAAGGTCGCGCCGCTGTTGCGCTGCGTTACAGCCAGGCCGGAAATTTTCACCTGCCCCTGCAGTGACACCTGTGGCGGTGCATCCGCCGGCTGGCGGAAAGACAGTTGCAGCCTGCTGTCGAGCCGCCCGGCGGTCGGCATGTAGTTAAGTTGCACAGGCACAAGACTGAGATAGTCCGGGATATCGAGCGCGTCCAGGCTCAGGTCGAGATTGGTTTCTCGATCGGTCGAAAACGGTTTGCTGCGTCCCTTGATCTCCAGCGGACTGCCGTTGATGCGCGCAGACAACTCCGGCTGCACGAAAATCTGCACGTCGTGTTTCAGGTCGGACACGAAAGGCAGGTTGATGCGCAGTTGATCGATATGCTGCTGTTTGCCGGAGACACGGTCGTCGAAATCGATCTTTCCGCCACTGAGCTGGATGTTGTACAGCGCGAAATGCAGGGGCTGCGACGGTTTGGGATTTTTCGGCGCATTGCGCAGGTGCTCGACGATGTCGGAGAAGCTGAAACGCTGCGGATCGAGACGGGCGAACGACAGCCGCGGACGCTCGATGCGAATCTCGTCGATCACCAACGCGCGGTGGAACAGCGAAGCCGCCGAGAGCCTCGCGTACAGCCCGTCAATGTGCGCGGCCGTGGTGCGGCCATCCGGCTCATACAGAGTGAAGCCGTCGATGCGCAGGCTCAGCGCAAGCGGGTTGATGCCGATACGGTCAATCTGTGCCTGCCGGCCCGTCGCCTGCTCAATTTGCCCGACGGCGAAGGACTTCAGCCAGATCGGCAGCAGCCAATGCCCGGCCGCCGCCAGCGCGGCGATGAAAATAGCGAGGCCGAGTGCAATATTGAGCAGACGCTTTTTCGGGAACGTCACAGCCTTTTCCACCGGACAGATCAAGACAGGCGGCAACGATAGCACGCACATGAGCCGCGTCTTGGGCGATGCTAGACTTCCGGCATGGATACGCTAAGCCCCCAGCAACTCAAGGAAAAACTCGCCGCCGGCGGCTTCACCCTGCTCGACGTGCGCCAGCCGGATGAAGTCGCGCTGGCGGCCCTGCCGGGCGCGCTCAACATTCCCATGAACGAACTGCCGCAGCGCGTCGCGGAACTGGACAAGACCCTGCCGGTGATCGCGTTCTGCCATCACGGCATGCGCAGCGAAATGGCGGCGCGCTTCCTGGTGCGCAGCGGTTTCGCCGATGTATCGCACCTCGGCGGCGGCATCGATGCCTGGTCGCTGACCATCGATCCGGCCACACCGCGCTACTGAATCCACCCAGCCTTCAACCGGGGAGCCCCATGCGCCTCACAGTCCTGATGCTGTTGTCCGCCGCGATGATTCCGCAGGCCGCGTGCGCCAACGAACTGCTGCGCGTCTATGACCTCGCACAGCAGAACGACACCACGCTGCAGGCCGCGGCCGCCGGGCGCGATGCCGC
>JBOICL010000248.1:0-9740 GCA_050740055.1 Stenotrophobium sp. | reverse complement strand
TCAACGAAGTCCTGGTCGAATGCGGCCCCACGCTGGCAGGTAGTTTTCTTCAGTCCGGTCTGGTGGATGAACTGGTGCTGTATCTGTCGCCCTGCCTGCTCGGCGATGCCGCGCGTCCACTTGCGCGGCTGCCGGGGCTGGAACGGCTGGACCAGCGCGTGCAGTTGCGCTGGCTGGAAACGCGCATGATCGGGCCGGATTTGCGCCTGACGGCGTCACCCGCTCTGGCCGTTTGAAGATACGAATTTGTTATAATATATTGTTTATATATAAATATATTCAATAATAAATAACGAGATGGTATCCGTTCCTGATAAGAGCGGGTGGACTACAGGAAGGCAGGAAATGTTTACCGGCATTATCGAAAACATGGGGCGCGTGGCCGAGGTGGAATCCACCGGCGGCGACCGGCGCCTGCTCATCGCGACGCCTGCGGGCTATCTCGACGGCGCCAAGCTGGGCGACAGTGTCGCGGTCAACGGCGTGTGCCTGACGGCGGTGGAATTCCGCGCTGGCGGATTCGCTGCGGACGTTTCCGCAGAGACGCTTGCGGCGACAACTGCCGCGCAGTGGGCGGTGGATCGCCCGGTCAATCTCGAACGCGCACTCACGCCGAACAAGCCGCTGGGCGGTCACATGGTCAGCGGCCACGTGGACGGTGTCGGCCATCTGCGCAGCAAGATTGACGACGCGCGCAGCTGGCGGCTGGAGTTCGAGGCGCCGTCCGCGCTGGCGCGCTATATCGCGCGCAAGGGTTCCATCTGCATCGACGGCATCAGCCTCACCGTCAACGAAGTGTCCGGCAGCCGTTTCGGCGTTAACATCGTGCCGCACACGATGGCGCACACCACGCTGGGGCTGCTCGCCGCAGGCGACGCGGTCAACCTGGAAGTAGATCTGGTCGCGCGTTATCTGGAACGGCTGTTAATGGCAAGGGAAGCAACATGAGCAAGATTGCAACGCTGAATCCGCCCGCCGATCAGGCGCGCAGCCGCGGCCTCGACAGCGTCGAGGACCTCATCGCCGACTTCAAAGCCGGCAAGATGGTCATCCTGATGGACGACGAGGGCCGCGAGAACGAAGGCGACATCGTCATGGCCGCGAGCCTGGTGCGGCCGGAGGACATCAACTTCATGGCGCGCTACGGGCGCGGCCTGATCTGCCTTACGCTCACCGCCGAGCGCTGCCGCCAGCTGCGCCTGCCGCAGATGGTTTCGCGCAACGAGGAGGCACACAAGACCGCGTTCACCGTGTCCATCGAGGCGGCGCAGGGCGTCACCACCGGCATCTCCGCCTTCGACCGCGCGCACACTGTGCGCACTGCGGTGCAGACCAACGCGAAGCCCGAAGACCTGGTGCAGCCCGGCCACATCTTTCCGCTGATGGCGCAGCCCGGCGGCGTACTCACGCGCGCCGGACACACCGAGGCGGGCTGCGACCTGGCGCGTCTCGCCGGAGTGGAACCGGCGGCGGTGATCGTCGAGATCCTCAACGAGGACGGCACCATGGCGCGCCGTCCAGACCTGGAAAGATTCGCGCGCGAGCATGGGCTCAAGCTCGGCACCATCGCTGACCTGATCCGCTACCGTCTCGATCATGAGCACACGGTCGAGCGCGTCGCCGAAACCACGGTGCGCACCGAGTTCGGCGACTTCCGCCTCGTCACCTATCAGGACACCACCGACAACACCGTGCACATGGCGATGGTGCGCGGCGCGATCCACGCGCAGACACCGATGCTGGTGCGCGTGCACATCCGCAACATGCTAGCCGACGTGCTCGGCGTGGAGCACGAAATGTTCGGCTGGCCGCTGCGCAAGGCGCTCAAGCGCGTCGCCGACGAAGGCAGCGGCGTGGTGGTACTGCTGCGCAAGCCGGAACCCTCGCGCGAACTGGTGCAGCAGATCGTGTCGCTGAACATGCCGCACGAGGAATACCATCCCGACCCGCATCGCGTGCTGCGCACCTACGGCATCGGCGCGCAGATCCTGTCTGACCTCGGCGTGCGCAAGATGCGCGTGCTGTCCGCACCCCTGCGCATGCAGGCGATTGCCGGCTTCGGCCTTGAAGTCGTCGAATACGTCGCCTGCGATTGAACGAGAAAAAATGAAAACTGGATATGCCGCACCCGAAAAACCCGCGCCCGGCGAATTCGCCGACGCACGCATCGCCATCGTCGCAACGCGCTGGAATGTCGAGATCGTCGATGCGCTGCTGGATGGCGCCTACCGCTGCCTGGAAGACTGGGGCGTGCCGGAGGATGCGGTGGACGAGTTCTACGTGCCGGGCGCGTTTGAAATTCCGCTCGCCGTTTCCACGCTGATGCAGCAGGGCGACTACGACGGTGTCGTCGCGCTCGGCGCGGTGATTCGCGGCGGCACGCCGCACTTCGAGTTCGTCGCCGGCGAATGCTCGCGCGGGCTCATGGATGTGCAGTTGCGTCACGGGCGGCCGCTGGGTTTCGGTGTGCTGACGGTGAACACTGCTGAGCAGGCGGTGGAGCGCGCGGGCGAGGGCGACGACAACAAGGGTTACGAATCGGCAGCCGCGATGCTGGAGATGCTGCGCCTGATGCGGAGCGTCCGGTGAACGAGAACATTCCGCAGAGCCGCCGCGGCCTGGCGCGCCGCCTGACGGTGCAGGCGCTGTACCAGTGGCTGGTCAACGAGACGCCGCCGGAGGCGATGATCCGCCAGTTCCGCGATCAGCCAGAAGGGCTGGGCCGCGCCGACGCCGAGTATTTCACCGGCCTGCTCAACGGCATCGTGCAGCAGGCGCCCGAGCTCACGGTGGTGCTGACTCCCTACCTCGATCGTCCGCTCAACCAGCTCGACCCGGTCGAGCACGCCATCTTGTTGCTGGGCACTTACGAATTACAGAAGCGCCCGGAAGTGCCGTGGAAAGTCGCGGTCAACGAAGCGGTGAACCTGGCCAAGATGTTCGGTGCAGAAGACGGCTACAAGTTCGTTAACGGCGTGCTGGACAAGCTGGCGCATGGCCTGCGCGCGACTGAAATCAGCGCGGGCATGTAAAGGGCATGGATGAGTTCGCGCTCATCCGCAGTTATTTTTCCGGCCTGACCGCCGCGAGCGAAGGCGTTACGCTCGGCATCGGCGACGACTGCGCGCTGTTGCAGGTTCCCGCCGGTCACGAACTGGCCGTGACCACCGATACGCTGGTGTGCGGGCGCCACTTTCCCGAAACCGCCGCGCCCTTCGACATCGGCTGGAAATCGTTGGCGGTCAATCTCTCCGATCTTGCCGCGATGGGCGCGCAGGCACGCTGGTTCGCGCTGGCGCTGACGCTGCCGCGGTTTGATGCGACGTGGCTAGAAAATTTCGCCACGGGCCTCAAGGCGCTGGCCGATCAGTCCGTCGTTTCCCTGGTCGGCGGCGATACCACGCGCGGGCCACTGTCCATCACCATCAGCGCGCTGGGCACCGTGCCGCGCGGACAGGCGCTGAAGCGAGCAGGAGCGAAAGCCGGGGATGCGATCTGCGTCACCGGCACGCTGGGCGATGCGGCGCTGGCATTGCAAATGCCGGGCGCTAAAGAGTTGTCTGCTTATTTGCGCGAGCGTCTGGATCGGCCCCTGCCGCGTCTGGCCGCAGGCATGGCCCTGCGCGGATTGGCCCATGCCGCGATTGATCTTTCCGACGGTCTTGCCGGTGATCTGGTTCATATCCTTGAGGCCAGCGGCGCAGGCGCGGAAGTTCACGCCGACAAGTTGCCCATGTCCGCCGAGTTTGAACGTCTCTCGTCTCCCGTCTCTCGTCTCCCGCTGCAAGCCCAGGGCGGCGACGATTACGAACTCTGCGCGTGCATCCCTCCAGCGCGCATCGGCGCAGCCGCAGCCGCACTGGATGTACCCCTGACGGTGATCGGCCGCGTCACCGCCGAGCCTGGCCTGCGCTTTCTGGACGCCGATGGCGTTAACATCCCGCTCGAACCTCACGGATACCGCCATTTTCCATGACTCCGCCAGAACACGAGATCCCCAAAGCGCCGGCCGAGTTGATCCTGACTACGCCGGAACACCTGATCGCCTATGGTTTTGGTGCAGGACTTGCACCCAAGGCGCCGGGCACGTTCGGCACGCTGGTGGGACTGCCGTTCTGGTTCCTGTTGTCCTGGCTGGTGCCGCAGCCTGCGTACTACCTGCTGGCCTGTGCGGTGCTGTTCGTTTTCGGCTGCTGGGTCTGCGGCGAAAGCGCGCGGCTGCTCGGTCTGCATGATGCGCCCGGCATCGTCTTCGACGAAATCGTCGGCTTCCTACTCACCTGCTTCCCGCTGCTGTTCCTGCCTGCCAACGCACCGCATTGGCCCTGGTTGATTGCCGCGTTCCTGCTGTTCCGCCTGTTCGACATCCTCAAGCCCTGGCCGATTCGCTGGCTGGATCAGAGAGTGGGCGGCGGTTTCGGCATCATGGTGGATGATGCGCTGGCGGCTGTTGCGGCGGCGGTCTGCCTCTTTGGCCTGCTGCAATTACTGGTTAACTGGTAAGAATTATTATTCTTGTAAGTCCGGTTATTCCCGTGCACTCTTGCGAGCGTTAAAACAAGCCTGGGAGCCTAGATGAGCAAGAAAATCCGGATTGGTTGCGCGTCGGCTTTCTGGGGCGACACGAATACTGCAGCAGCGCAATTAGTGCAGAACGGTAACATAAATTACCTAGTATTCGACTACCTTGCCGAGATCACCATGTCGATCCTCGCTGCCAAGCGGATGAAGGATGCCAACGACGGTTACGCGACCGATTTTGTCGAGCATGTGATGGCGCCGCTGATGCCGCTGATCAAGCAGAAGGGCATCCGTGTAGTCGCCAATGCTGGCGGCGTCAATCCGCTTGCCTGCAAGAAGGCGCTGGAAGATGCGGCTGCGAAAGCGGGCGTGAGCTTCCGTGTCGCGGTGGTGCTCGGCGACGACCTCTTGTCGCGCAAGAAGGATTTTGCCGATTGCATCGAGCTCGATACCGGCAAGGCCTTGCCGCAGATGCTGGTTTCGATGAACGCCTATCTCGGTGCAATTCCGATTGCGAAAGCACTGGATGCAGGTGCGGAAATCGTCATCACCGGCCGATGTGTGGACAGCGCGGTGACGCTCGTACCGCTGATGCACGAATTCGGCTGGACCGCTGACGAATATGATCTGTTGGCTGCAGGTAGCATCGCGGGCCACATCATTGAATGCGGGGCGCAGTGCACCGGCGGCAACTTTACCGACTGGGAACTGATCCGTGACGGCTACTCGGACATGGGCTTTCCCATCGTCGAATGCGAGGCCGATGGTGCTTTTGCTGTGACCAAACCTGAAGGCACCGGCGGTCTCGTCTCCGTGCACACCGTTTTGGAGCAGATGCTCTACGAAATCGGCGATCCGCGCGCCTACATTCTGCCGGACGTGGTCTGCGACTTCACCCAGGTCAGGCTGGAGCAGGCGGGCGAAAACCGCGTCAAGGTTTCCGGCTGCAAAGGTTATGCGCCGACGGCGAGCTACAAGGTCAGTGCGACCTATCCCTCCGGCATGCGCTGCGCGGCACTGTTCATGATCGGCGGCATCGATGCGGCAAAAAAGGGCCGGGCGTCCGCGACAGCAGTCGTCGAGAAAGTGCGCCGCCAGTTGCTGGAACAGAAGCTGGGCGACTTCACCGGCGTGAACATCCACTGCATCGGCGCGGAAGAAACCTATGGGCCTCATGCGCGTGCAGGCGCCGGCGACACGCGAGAAGTCGTGGTGAAAATCGCCGTGCAGCATCCGCAGGCCAAGGCGCTGAAACTGTTTTCACGCGAGATCGCGCAGGCGGCCACCGGCATGGCGCCGGGGTTCACCGGCTATTTCAGCGCAGGCCGTCCGGAGCCGCATATGGTGCCAAAGTTGTTCTCCACGCTGGTGCCAAAGGAGCTCGTAAATATCGAAGTCGCCATCGGCGATGAGCGCTTCCCGGTGCCGGTGCCGGTTTCCGGCGGCTTTGCGCCACCCACGCCGGAGCAGGAAAAAATGCCCGCCGTGGATGTCAGCGGCGGCGTCATAGTGCCGCTGGTCAAGCTGGCACTGGCGCGTTCAGGCGACAAGGGCGATCACTCGAACATTGGCATCATTCCGCGCAAGCCGGAATACCTGCCGTACATCGAGGCGGCCCTGACCACGGCAGCGATGCGCCGGTATTTCGCGCATCTGCTGGCGGGCGACGAAAACGGCAAGGTCGAGCGCTGGAGCCTGCCAGGCACTGGCAGCCTCAATTTCCTGCTTTACAACATCCTCGGCGGCGGTGGCGCCGCTTCCCTGCGCACGGACCCTCAGGGCAAGGCGTTCGGACAGATGGCGCTGGATTTTCCGGTGCCTGTCTCCGCGGCCATTGCGCGCGAACTGGGCTGATTGTCTGAACGGCGGACAGGGCCGGATAAGGACAGTTTTGTTCTCATTCCGGTTAGAATTCGCATCCCGTTCCGGGTTTTCAATGGTCACCTGAAGAATGAGTGTTGAACGCGATGTCATGGAATACGACGTGGTGGTCGTCGGCGGCGGCCCCTCCGGCCTGTCCGCAGCCTGCCGCTTGAAGCAGAAGGCAGCCGAAGCGGGCAAGGAAATCAGCGTTTGCCTGGTTGAAAAAGGCTCTGAAGTCGGCGTGCATATCCTTTCCGGCGCGGTGTTTGAACCACGTGCGCTCAACGAGCTTTTTCCGGATTGGAAGGAAAAGGGCGCGCCGCTGAACACGCCGGTGACTCGCGACGAGGTTTACTTTTTCCTCGGACCCGAGCGTGCCATGAAGGCGCCGGGCCTGTTTATCCCCAAGCCGATGCATAACAAAGGCAACTACATTATCTCGCTGGAGAACCTGTGCCGCTGGCTGACGGGGCAGGCCGAAGCGCTGGGCGTGGAGATCTATCCGGGTTTCGCTGCGCAGACCCCGATAATCGAAGATGGCATCGTCAAAGGCGTGACCATCGGCGACATGGGCGTGAATCGCGAAGGTCAGCACAAGCCCGACTACACGCCAGGTATGGAACTGCGCGCCAAGTACACGCTGTTCGCCGAAGGCTGTCGTGGCCACATCGGCAAGCAGCTACTGAAGCATTATCAGCTCGACAAGGATTCCGATCCGCAGCATTACGGCATTGGCGTCAAGGAAATCTGGACGATCGACCCGGGCAAGCATGAGCCGGGTCTGGTCATCCACGGTGCCGGCTGGCCGCTCGATAATGCGACGCCCGGCGGCGCATTCCTATATCACTTCGACAACAATCAAGTGCTCGTCGGCCTGATCGTTCCGCTTTCCTACTCGAACCCGTATCTGTCGCCGTTCGACGAATTTCAGCGCTTCAAGCACCACCCCGTGATACGCAAATACCTGGAGGGGGGCACGCGCGTCGGCTACGGTGCGCGCGCGCTGATCAAGGGCGGTCTGAATTCGCTTCCGAAGCTGGTATTTCCGGGCGGCGCACTCATCGGCGACGAGGCCGGCACGCTGAACTTCGCCAAGATCAAGGGTAACCATACAGCGATGAAGTCGGGCATGCTGGCGGCCGAAGCGGCGGCTGATGCTCTGCTGGCCGGTAGCCAGGGCGGCGACGAACTGGCGGCGTACCCGGTCAAATTCAAGCAAAGCTGGGTGTACGACGAGTTGTACCGCAGCCGCAATTTCGGCGTGTTTCTGCACAAGTTCGGCGTCTATCTTGGCGGTGCGATCAACTATATCGAGCAGAACTGGTTCGGAGGCAAATTCCCTTGGACTTTCCACGACCTCAAACCGGACTACAAGACGCTCAAGCTCGCATCTGAATCGAAGAAAATCGAATATCCGCGCCCAGACGGCAAGCTGAGTTTCGACAAGCTGTCCTCGGTGTTCCTGTCGAGCACCAACCACGAAGAAGATCAGCCGGTGCATCTGAAGCTGGCCGATCCGAGCATTCCCATCGAGAAGAACCTGCCGATGTACGATGAGCCTGCGCAGCGTTACTGCCCGGCGGGTGTTTACGAAGTGGTTGATAGTCCCGCGGGTGGCAAGAAATTCCAGATCAACGCGCAGAACTGCGTGCACTGCAAGACTTGCGACATCAAGGACCCGGCCCAGAACATCAACTGGGTGCCGCCTGAAGGCGGCGGCGGACCTAATTACGCGAATATGTAGGGACTCAAGAGCGCCGCGGTTGAGCCGTCTGGCGGGATTCGCTGCGTTCACCCCGCCCTGCAAAAGACTTGTTTGTTATTGGGAGTAAAAATGAAAGTTCTAGTCAGCGTCAAACGTGTGGTGGACTTCAACGTCCGCATCCAGATCAAGTCGGATCGTTCCGGTGTCGTCACCGACGGCATCAAGCACTCCATGAATCCCTTTGACGAAATCGCCATGGAAGAGGCGGTGCGTCTGAAGGAGAAAGGCAAGGTTACCGAGATCATCGCCGTGACCCTTGGTGGCGCGAAGGGGGAAGAAACCCTGCGCACCGCGCTGGCGTTCGGCGCCGATCGCGCGATACACGTGAAGGAAGACGGTGAAGTGCAGCCGCTGACAGCGGCGCGTGCGCTGGCCGCGATCTTCAAGAAGGAAGGCGCGCAACTGCTGCTCTGCGGCAAGCAGGCGATCGATGACGACGCCAACCAGACTGGCCAGATGACCGCCGCGCTGCTGGACCTGCCGCAGGCGACGTTTGCCTCCAAGGTCGAACTGGATGGCAGCAAGGCCAAGGTCACGCGCGAAATCGACGCCGGCCTTGAAACCCTCGAAGTCGATCTGCCTGCGGTGATCACTACCGACCTGCGCCTCAACGAGCCGCGCTACCTCAAGTTGCCGGACATCATGAAGGCGAAAAAGAAGCCCATTGAAACCGTAAGCCTGGCGGCTCTGGGTGTGCAGCCGGCGGCCAGTCTCAAGACGGTCAGCACCGCGCCGCCGCCCTCGCGTTCCAAGGGCGTGATGGTGAAAACCGTGGATGAACTGGTCAGCGCGCTGAAAGCGAAGGGCTTGGTTTGAACTTGTCATTCCGCATCGCGGAATGACCAAACAGAGAAAATGACATGAGCAAGATACTGATTGTTGCCGATCACGCCAGCGGCAAACTGAATGCCGGTGTGGCCAAAGTGGTTGCTGCAGCGCAGAAAATCGGTGGCGAGATCGATGTGGCGGTGTTCGCCACGGATGGCGCTGCCGTTGCGGCGCAGGCCGCGCAGATCGCCGGAGTGACCCGCGTGCTGCAGGTGGATCATGCCGCCAACGAACATGTGATGGCGGTGGTGCTAACGCCCCAAGTGGTCGAGCTGGCCGCGCGCGGCTACACCCACATCCTGTTCTCCGGCACGACCACCGGCAAGGATGTCGCGCCGCGCGTCGCCGCCAAGCTCGGCGTGCCGCAGATTTCGGACATCATGGCAGTGCATTCGGTGGCCAGCTTCGATCGACCGATCTATGCCGGCAACGCCATCACCACGGTCGAGGTGCCAGCCGGCGTGGTAGTCGGCACCGTGCGTCTGGCCTCGTTCACGGCGGTTGCTTCTGGCAACAGCGCGGCAGTGGAGAAGGTGAGCGTCAACGCGCAGGCACCTGCCAGTACGCGCTTCGTGTCGATCCAGGCCGCCAAGGCAGACCGTCCCGATCTTCAGTCCGCGGCTCGCGTGGTTTCCGGCGGACGTGCGCTGGGCAGTTCGGAGAACTTCTCCATCATCTACAAGCTGGCCGACAAGCTCGGCGCTGGCGTCGGCGCTTCGCGCGCAGCGGTGGATTCCGGCTACGTGCCCAACGACATGCAGGT
>JBOICL010000247.1:0-5603 GCA_050740055.1 Stenotrophobium sp. | reverse complement strand
CACGAAGCACAGCCAGCCTTGCTGCGTTTCATAGATGCGATGACCGGCGGAATAGCCGACCTGCATGCCGTCGATGCGCGGACGCTCGAAGCCCTTGCCGTCCGGTGTCGCCACTGCGTAACTGGTGTTGAGCAGCGCGGCGTTGATGATCGAGGTATCGACAAACTGGCCTTCGCCGGTTTTGTCGCGGTGATAGATCGCATTGATCATCGCCACCGCAGACAGGAATCCGTTGCCGGTATCGCCGAAGCTGGTGAAGCTCCACAGCGGACGGCCGCCTTCGCCGCGGCCCATGCCGCCATCCTCGTACTGGATACCCGAGAGACAGGCACCGGTCTGGTCGTTGCCCGGCAATCCCTGGCGCACGCCGCGCTCGAAGCCGCGGGTGTGGCAGTAGATCAGTTTCGGATTCAGTTTCTTCAGCGACTCATAATCGATCTTCAGACGCTCGGCGGCGTCGTAGCGCATGTTGTGTTGCACGACGTCGGCCTTGGTCACGAGATCCAGCAATATCTTCATCGCGCGCGGGTCTTTCAGGTTCAGCGTGATGCTCTTCTTGCCGCGATTAGCCATGTAGGCGATGTGCACGCGATGCCAGAACAGGTCGAACAGGCCGTTGACCTTGATGACGGTCGCGCCCATATCGGACAGCAGCTGCGTGCCGAAGGGGCCGGCGATGGCCAGACCGAGGTCAAGCACGGTGATGCCATCCAGAGGCGCTTTTATTTTCTTGCCGGCCTTAGCGTTCTGCGTGGCGGTGCCGGCCTTGGCTTCGGCGATGATTTTCGCTGCCTCGGCCTTCACTTCTTCGGTGTTGGCGCCGGGTTTGACCGGCGGCGCGCCGGGTTTGCCCTGCGTGAGGCTCATGTTATAGGCGTTGCCGACCGTGCGGATGCGGCCCAGCTCGGCATCCTTGGTCTCGGTGACGCAGCCATCCTTGATGAATGCATCATCGGCCAGCGACTCCTCAATCGGACGCACCGGCTGCATCGTCATCTCGGCGGTAGCCGCCGCATCGGTCCATTCCTGCGCGGTGAATTTCGCAATCGCCTCCGCGAGGATCGGCTGGTAGTGCGACATCACCAGGATTTCTTCCGGCCCAGTGCCGAAGCGGTCCGGGTCGTTCTGCACGGTGAGGTTCGGCGTCGCGTTAAGCGTGTCGCCTTCCGACGCTTGCAGGATGAAGCGCGGATTCGGCACCCAGTTGTGAATCCACTTGCCGTCCTTGCACTTGAAGTGCCCCTTGGGCGAGCGGTTGCCGAGGATCCAGGTATCGAAACCGTCGGCGTCGATTTTCTCGGCGCGCTGCCAGACGCCGGCGGCGCCGGCCATCGCGCCTTGCAGCAAGGAAGTCTCCACCCACTGGCCCTTGCCGGTGAGTCCGCGCGCACGCAGTGCAGCGGAAATACCTAGCGAGGCGGTGAAGAACGCACCGAGACTCGGCCAGTGCGAGGCCACGAATAGCGGGCCCGGACGCGGCGCGCCCTGCACCCAGTCCTGCGGGATTTCGAGATCGGGGAACGGGTCGGGCAAACCGTTCATGTGGTTGAGTGCACCTTCCGCCCAGCCGCGCTGCTCGAACATCAAACCGGTGCGCGCCTGCACCAGCGCGTCGTAAGCGGGACGGTTGCTCAGGGCGTTGTCGCGGCCGTAGCCAGTGATCGAGCAGTAGATCAGTCGCGGATTGAGCTTGGACAGCGCGTCGAAATCGATGCCGAGCTTGGCGGCGGTGCCGGGCGAGTAGGACTCGACGATGATGTCGGCCTTGCTCGCCAGTGCCAGAAAGGCTTCCTTGTCGGTGGCGTTCTTGAGGTCGAGGATCGCGCTCTTCTTGCCGCGCTGCCAGACCTTGTAGCCCAGCTGATTGCGGAACGGATCACCGCCCGGCGGTTCGATCTTGGTGACCTGTGCGCCGTTGTCGCCGAGCAGCATGGCGGTCATCGGGCCTGCGATGCCCCAACTCAGATCAAGAACTTTCAGCTTATCGAGAACACCAGCCATCTTTAACTCCGTGAGACGGGAGACGCGAAACGCGAGACGTAAAAGCACGCAAGCCCGGCCTGCGTCTCACGTCTCACCCCTCGCGTTTCACATGATTGTCAGCCCAAACCGAAGGTCTTGAGCGCGTTGAGCGACGTAATCTTCTTGCGATCCGCTTCTGGAATCCCGGCTTCCGCAAACTGGCTTATCACCTGCTTGCGTGAGTTGGGCCAGCAGGTCGCCGGATGCGGGAAGTCGGTGGACCAGTACAGGCAGTCCGGGCCGAAATAGTCGTAACACTGCTTGAGCCCCATCGGCTCGTACATGAAGGTCGCGCCGCACTGCTGGCGGAAAGTTTCGCTCGGCGGCTTCTTCACACCAGGGAATTCGTAGTGCGCGTGCATCCGCGGATCGAGCAGCGCCGAGAAGAACCACGGCAGCCAGCCCAAGCCCGGCTCGACGAAGATCACCTTCATCTTCGGATATTTTTCCAGCGTGCCGGTGAGGATCCACATACAGATGGTCTCGGCCAGCGGCGCCCACGGCAACGCGGTGAAGATGCCCTTCTGTGGCGTCGGATCGCGGCGGAACACATCCCACAGCGACGCACGCAGGTCGAGGTGATTCAGGATCGTGAGATTGGTTTCCTCGATCATTTTCCACAACCGTTCGTAGCTCTTGTCGTAGAAATCCGGGAGGCCCATGTCCGAGGGGAACGGCGTCAGCTGCACGCAGCGCGCCTTCTTGTCGCGGGCCAGACGCTGCACTTCCTTCACCGCGAAATCGATGTCGTACAGCGGCAACTGATACGCCGTCATCAGGCGAACCGGATCGTGGGCGGCGAAATCGCCCATCGCGTTGTTGTAGCCCTGGAACACTTCTTTCCAGTCGTTGCCCATCATCGTCGGGCTGACGATCTTGGCGCCGGCCAACTCGGGGAAAATCACCTCCGCATAGACGCCGTCGAGGTCCATCGCCTTGAGCTTGCCTTCCGGGTTGAAGTGGCCCGGATCCTTGGCCGCTTCCGGATCGACGAAGTCTTCCAGGTGCAGTTGCGGCTGGCCGCCGCGCAACACGCGCGCGCCGTATTCCTCGGCCTTGGCGTTGGCCTCGTCCCAGACCTTGTGCAGGTCCTTGCGCAGGCGCTCCTTCACCCAGTCATCGGTGAAATGCACATGCGAATCGACCGAGACCAGACGTTCGGTGGCAAGCGTAGTGGCGGACATAAGGACTCTCCATCAAATCGCGAAGGCATTCTCCACAAAAGCCGGCCTGATATTGAGCCCACACGAAAAAACCGGCACGGGAATGCTCAGTGGCAAGTTACCCCGCGCGCGCGCCGCAGCGCCTGCTTCAAATGGACGAGAACCGATGGAGAATTCCGTTCGTAATCATGACGCCGCAGTAGGCTGGAGACTGCTGCAAGCCGCGGGCGGAATGTCGCGCGGCATCCCGGCCCTTGCCGTTCACCTTTCACCAGCTCAGGGCGAACGGCAAGGGGTTCTGACCTTGGCCTAGCGGCGGTCTTCGGGACGGCCCCGCGAGCCGCCGCGTTCGCCCCGTTCGACCTGGCGCTGCTGCGGCTGAGAACGCTGCCCCTGTTCACGCATGACCGGCGCGCGCTCGACAGGGCGCTGCTGCATCTGCTGGAATTCTTCGCGTTGGGGCGGCTCGCGCCGGGGCATCTCGCGCTGCGGCATCGCTTCACGCTGTTGTGGCTCCTGGCGCTGCTGCTGGCGTTCGAAATTCTGCGGCCGCTGCGTGTTCCTCTCCTGACGCTGCGGCTGGTTGCCTTCGCTGCGGCTGTTGCCGTGCGGCGCGAACCCGGCCGAGGGCAGGCGGTCCTGTGAACGCTCTGAATGCGGCGCGAAGTTCGACGAACGCGCCGCGTCACGCGGTGCGTGCATCACCGCGGATCGGGCAGCCACCACACCACGGCCGGAAAACACGCCGGGCCTGGGCGTCGCGGCGATCGCGGGCCGGCCATGGTTCACCGACGCGCGCAGCTCGCGGTTGCTGCCGGCGATAGTCCGGTGCTGCAACTGCTCGGCAGTCGGCTGCATATGCTGCTCGCGCGCGGCCACGCGATCCTGCTCGCGCGGCTGCGCGGTGAGGCCGCCGGTGCCGCCGTTGTAGCTGACGCGGTTGACCGTGGTGTTGTTGATCACGGTGGTGTTGTAAGTGTTGTGGATATTGGTGACGTTAACGTTGTTCACCGAGCGGTTGTAGTTGAACACGCCATTGTTCCAGCGTCCGCCCTCGTAGCCGTAGCCGCCATAGCCATAGCCGTAATTGACGCCGCCGTAGAAGCCGACATGCGGCCCCCAGTAGCCGCCATGCCAGGCGTAGAAACCGCCGCTCCAGCCCCACCAGCCCGGCGTCCACAGGTAACCGACGACGGGCGCCAGCACCCAGGTGCCGGGCACCCAGTAGTAACCGTAGTCGCCGTAGGCCCAGTAGCCCGGCGTCCAGAGATAACCCTCGCCGGGACACACCGGCTGCACGTACACCGGCAGCAGCGGCGGCGCCAGCGTGATCGACACGAACACACCTGCAAAGGATGCGGCAGGCAGCGCCAGCATCAGGAACGCCAGCGGCAACAGCAGACGGGAACGAATGAGCTTCAACATGACACACCTCCTGTGAATCCAAGAGCCGATCGGGGGACCGGGCCGTTGGGAACACCGTATCAGCGGCATCTGAATGCCGCATGAATGATGCCGCGGCGAAAGCGGGCAACGCGCCATCCTGCGTAAAGATTTGCGCCGCGCGCATCCGGCTTGATCCTCAGACACCTGCAACGGGCGCATGTGCCAGTAACCTGCCGGTTTGGTTGTGCGGACCGGCTCGTGAAAGCGGAAGCAGCCCGCCCACTACGCGATCAGAATGCACTCTGATTGTTATTTTTTATTGATTGTAATAAAAATATATCAATCTAATATCTCATAAAGCACCACCCTTGCTGCGAGAGCGGGTGCAGGCCGCATCCCATGTGTGAGCAGGCTGCACACTTTGCATTGCTTTACATTTCCGCCGGCCTACGTGCATACAAATAAAATTATCGATAATCCATAATGCGCAGCTTCCGGCACCCTTCGCCACGCGGGCCGGCCCGCCCCGTTGGAGACCTGCATGTGGATCGTTAGAGTCGCGCTGAACCGGCCCTACACCTTCATCGTTCTCGCGCTGCTGATCGTGCTGCTCGGCATCTTCACCATCCTGCGCACACCGATCGACATCTTCCCCAACATCCGCATCCCGGTCGTAGCCGTGGTCTGGCGCTACACCGGCCTGCCGCCGGAGGATATGGCCAGCCGCATCGTCGGCTTCTCCGAGCGCGTCGCCTCCACCACCGTCAACGACATCGAGCACACCGAATCGCTGTCGCTCAACGGCACCGGTGTGGTCAAGTATTTCTTCCAGCCCAACGTCAACGAGGACCTCGCGATCTCGCAGATCAATTCGATCTCGCAGACCCTGCTGCGGCTGACGCCGCCGGGCACCAGCTCGCCGTTCATCCTCGCCTTCGACGCCTCCAGCGTGCCGATCCTGCAACTCGATCTGTCGAGCACGACGATGTCGCAGGCGGATGTCTTCGACTTCGGCAACAGCTTCATCCGCAC
>JBOICL010000246.1:0-2078 GCA_050740055.1 Stenotrophobium sp. | reverse complement strand
GTCTCCCACTCTTCCTGGGTTGCAAATGTAAGTCTCGGATCGGGCATGGCATCGTCAGGCGGGCTTGCGTGCGCGGTAGAGCGACACCGTACCAAATATCGTTGCAAAGCGTTGTGTCTCCTGCACGCTTGCAAATCCCGCGTCGCGCATGAACTGCGTCAGCAAGCCGCGCATGTTGTCGGTGGTCGTGGCTGCCCTCAGTGACACTTCTTCATGTTGCGCGAAAGCATCCAGCGGTTCACCGGCCAGGCGGCGAGATAGCCGGCGACCAGCGACAGGGCGAAGGACTCCCAGTAGCGCGCCGAGGCTAGGCTGACGCCGCGCATGCCGCCCATGTGGTAATCGACCAGGTTCATCACGATCTCCATGACGCTGATCGAGATCATCTCGCCCAGCCACACGGTCTGGAAGGCGGAGGCGAAACCGAATCCGCGCTTGAGCATCGGCAGCAGCGTCAGCGCGAAGCCGCTGATGAAGGACAGCACTACCGCCAGCGTGATCGTGACATGCACCGGAAAGCCGAGGCTGACGCCGAGAGCCAGCCCGATGAATTCGCCGATGGCGCAGCCGGTGAGGCAGTGCACGGTGACGCTCGCCGCCGCGCCCCAGCCGCTGCCGTGCGCATGGGCAGCGTGACCGGCATGAGCACCGCGTGCGCCGTGCGCCGCATGTGCTGCATGGGTCATGGCAGGCGTGGGCGCTGCCTCCTGCGCATGGCAGCAGGCGTGTTCTTCGCCGGGGGTATGGACTTGCGTGTTCATGAATCTTCTCCGTCTTGCAGTGCATTGAGGATCGGGCAGTGCTGCGCATCGCCGTGGCCGGGGCAGTGTTCGATCAGTGTGCGCAGGCCCTTGCGGATGCGTTGCAGTTCGGCGAGCTTCTGTTCCACGGATGCGAGGCGCGACTGCGCGGTGGCCTTCACCGCCTTAACGTCGCGGCGGCTGCTGAGTGCAAGCAGTTCGCCGATTTCTTCCAGCGTGAAGCCGAGTTCCTTGGCGCGGCGGATGAAGCGCAAGCGCTTGACCGTGTTCGCCGGAAAATCGCGGTAGCCGGAATCGCGCCGCGGCGCCGCCGGCAGCAGACCGCTGCGTTCGTAATAGCGCACGGTGTCGATTGCCACGCCGGCCCGCTGCGCGATCTTGCCGATGGTGAGTCCTGACATGCTGAATTCTCCGATCACGGGCATAGCCTAAACCCTGGAGCTTACTCCAGAGTCAAGCCCGTGCCGGCGCATGAGCAGATAGGCGGCGGGCACCACGAACATGGTCAGCAGCGGCGCGGTGATCATCCCGCCCACCATCGGTGCGGCGATGCGCCGCATCATCTCAGAGCCCGCGCCCGCGCCCCAGAACAGCGGCAGCAGGCCCGCGATCACCACCGCGACGGTCATCGCCAGCGGCCGCACACGCAGGGCCGCGCCTTCGCCGATGGCGTGGATGAGATCGGCTTGTGTCTTCAGCGTTCCCGCCGCGCGATGGCGCTGCACGGCGTGATCGACATAGATCAGCATCACCACGCCGAACTCGCTGGCAACGCCGGCCAGCGCGATGAAGCCCACGGCGGAGGCGACGGAGAGGTTGTAGCCGAGCAGGTACAGCAACCAGAAACCGCCGACCAGCGCGAACGGCAGCGTGGTCATGATCAGCAGCGCTTCGCCGAAGTCGTTGAACGCGAGGTACAGCAGCACCAGGATGATCAGCAGCGTGAACGGCACCACCACCTCCAGCCGCTTGGCCGCGCGTTGCAGGTATTCGAACTGGCCGGACCAGTCTATGGAGTAACCGGGCGGCAGTTTGACCTGCCGGTTGACGGCGCGCTGCGCGGCGGCGACGAAGGCGCCGAGGTCGCTGCCGCGAATATCCACATAGACCCAGCCGTTGAGCCGCGCGTTTTCGCTCTTGATCATCGGCTGGCCATCGGTGATGCGGATTTTCGTCACCGTCCCCAGCGTGATGGTCTGTCCGCCTGGCGTGACGATGGGCAGCGCGTTCAGCGCGGCGACGGAATCGCGCAGCTCGCGCTGATAGCGCAGGTTGACCGGAAAGCGTTGCAGGCCCTCGACCGTCTGTGTCACGTTT
>JBOICL010000245.1:0-5863 GCA_050740055.1 Stenotrophobium sp. | reverse complement strand
GTCAAGAACCGCTTTGGCGCGGTCAACGAGCTGGGCGTTTTTGCCATGACCGATGGCGGCCTGAAGGAAGTGAGTAATCCCTCGGCGCTGTTCATGTCGCGGCATGAGCAGCCGGTGCCGGGCAGCGTCATCACCGTCACGCGCCAGGGCAACCGGCCGCTGCTGGTGGAGGTGCAGGCGCTGGTGGACGCCTCGCAGCTCGGCAATCCGCGCCGCGTGACACTGGGCTTCGAGGGCAACCGCCTCAACATGCTGCTGGCGGTGCTGCACCGCCACGGCGGCATCGCGCTGGGCGATCAAGATGTCTATGCCAATGTTGTCGGCGGCATGAAAATCCAGGAAACGGCTGCCGACCTGCCGCTGCTGCTGGCGGCGCTGTCGAGCTTCCGCGGACGCGCTCTGGCGAACGACCTGGTGGTGTTCGGCGAGGTGGGACTGGCCGGCGAGATCAGGCCGGTGCAGGGCGGCGAGGAGCGTCTGCACGAAGCCGCCAAGCATGGGTTCAAGCGAGCCATCGTGCCCGAGGCCAACCGCCCGCGGAAATCAGCGAAGCTGGAGATGGAAGTGCTGGCGGTGTCGCGGCTGGAGCATGCTTTGCAACATCTTTAACGTGACCCGCTCTTGACGGATTCGGCATCTTATTTGTTAAATTATATTGAATATAATTAAATATAGTTAATATTAAATAACAGTATCGTGAACCTTTCAGGCCAGAGCGGGTGCCGACACGGTGCTTGCCCGAAGGGCAATGGGGTGAGCCAGGATTTCATGGACTGCCAGTGGCAGTCCATGCTGGCGAACGCCAAGCTGGAGGCTTGGCCGGGGCGAAGCCGGGAGGCGCCCGAAGCCCGCGACCATCGCGAAGGTCGACACCCCACCGCCCGCTCCCGCACCCGTTTTGCTGCGCAAAAAACGCCGTGTCGCGGGCGGGTGCCGCGCTTAGATCAGTTTTCCTCGGCCAGCAGTTCGTCGATGGCCTTCTCGATTTGCCGGGCGTTGCCGTCGCCCGCATGTGTCTCGCCCACGTAGGCAGCGCGGACAAGTCCGTGCCGGTCGACCAGGTAAAACGCCGGCCAGTACTGGTTGTGCATTGCATTCCAGTAGGCATAATCGTTGTCGAGCATGACCGGGTTGGTCAGCGCGTATTCGCGCACTTTTTTCTCGACATTTGCGCGCACGCGCTCTTGTGACAGTTCCGGCGTATGCACGCTGACGATGCGCAGGTCCTTGCCGGCATAACGCTGCTCCAACGAATGCAGCCAGGGGATCGAGTTGTAGCAGTTCCAGCAGTCGAAGGCCCAGAAGTCGACCAGTACGACCTTGCCCTGCAGATCGCTCCAGCGCAGCGGTTTCGAGTTGATCCAGCCTTGCGGCGTGCTCTGGGTGAATTCCGGCGCGAGTCGGGCTTGGTCTAGCGACAGGGCCTGTGCGGTCTGCATCGTGCAGGCATAGCCCAGCATGGCGATGAGGCCGCAGGCCAGGAGTACTGCAAGGGACTTTCTGTGCACGGGAGGTCTCCGCAAACGAGGTTCACTGATGATTTGGACGCGCGGCGCGGCGGGATGTTACGTTGCCATGGTGCGAACTGTGTAAAGGGGCAAGGACATGCTTTCACTGATTTCAGCGGCGCTGCTTTTCGTGGCCATCCATCTGCTCGTGTCCGGCACCACCCTGCGTGACCACCTGGTTCGGATGCTGGGCGAGAAGCTCTACCTGGCGCTGTTCGCGTCGGCGTCCGTGGGGCTGCTGGCCTGGCTCATCATCGCCTTTGTCCACGTGCGTGTGATCGCGCTCACGCCGTGGATGGGAGAGCGCTGGCAGGCCGCGGTGCTGGTTTTCCTGGCCTTCGAGCTGATCGTGCTGGGGGTGTCGACGAAAAGTCCTACCGCCGTCGGCGGCGAGGCGCTGCTGAATTCGGCCGAACCCGCGCGCGGCATCCTGCGCATCACGCGCCATCCCGCTCTCTGCGGCATCGCGCTATGGGCGGTGACGCACATGGCGTTCAACCCGCACGCGGACTGCCTGTGGTTTTTCGGCGCGTTTGCGGTCGTGGCGCTGGCTGGCCCATATGCGATTGATGCGAAACGCGCACGCAAGCATGGCGAAGCCTGGCAGCGCTTCGCGATGAAAACCTCGGTGATTCCGTTCGCGGCGATCCTGCAGGGCCGCAACCGGCTGGCGATCGCCGAACTGGGCTGGTGGAAGATGCTGATCGCGGCGGTGATTTATGCGGGCTTCCTGCATGCCCATGCACATATGTTCGGCGTCGCTCCCGTCTAGGGAAACTCTGCATAAGCTGCTGCGCTCCGTCCTCACGCAAGCTGCCTGCGCTCCCGACGCTTATTCAGAGTTTCCCTAGGCCGCAGCCGGGGTCTGTGCCGCGCGGCTGGCACTTGGCGGCCGGATGCGCGCGGTCTTGACCACGTTGGAGCGCGTCTCGGTGATCTCCACCTCGTAGCCGGCGATGCTGACACGGCGGCCGGGCTGCGGGATGTTTTCCAGCTTCTCCAGCACCAGTCCGTTGAGCGTCTTGGGGCCGCCGGTAGGCAGCTTCCAGCCGAGATTGCGGTTCAGGCTGCGCACGGTGACGGAGCCGACCACGCGGAAGCTGCCGTCAGCATCGGCATAAACGTTCTTCATGCGTGTGGCCGGGTCGGAGGTTAACTCGCCGACCACTTCCTCGAGGATGTCCTCCAGCGTGACCAGTCCCTGGATGTCGCCGTACTCGTCCACCACGAAACCGATACGGCGTTTCTGGTTCTGGAAGTTGAGCAACTGCTGGTTCAGCGGCGTGTTTTCCGGGATGAAGTAAGGCTCGCGCGCGAGCTTGAGCAGGGTCTCCGCATTCAGTTCGTTGCTGGCCGCCAGCCGCACCACATGGCGCAGGTGCACGACGCCCTTGAGATCATCGATCGAACCGCTGAATACCGGCAGGCGCGTGTGCTGGCTGCCGATAATGTCTTCGTGCACTTTTTCCCAGGGCTCCGAGATGTCCAGCCCGAAAATCTCGTTGCGCGGTACCATGATGTCCTCCACTGTGGCCTTTTCCAGGTCGAGGATGGACAACAGCATCTTCTGGTGGCGCTTGGGGATCATCGCGCCCGCCTCGGCGACCACCGAGCGCAGTTCCTCCGAGCTGAGACTGTGTTCGGCGGCGTCCTCAGCGGTGACGCCGAACAGACGCAGGATGCCGTTGCCGATCAACGTGACCAGATAAACCAGCGGCATGAACGGCCACTTGAGTATGGTGTAAACATAGGCCGAAGGCAGGCCGACGCGCTCCGGATGCAGCGCGGCGAGCGTCTTAGGAGTGACTTCGCCAAACACCAGCAGCACGAAGGTCAGGGTGAAGGTGGCGATCGCGATGCCCTGGTCGCCGCCGAGCTTGAGGCCGATCAGCGTAGCGACCGAAGCGGCAGTAGTGTTGACCAGCACGTTGCCGAGCAGGATCAGGCCGATCAGCCGGTCGGGGCGCTGCAGGAGGCCGTGCGCCAGCTTGGCGCTGCGGTCCCCGGCCTTGGCGCGGTGTTTGAGGCGGTAACGGTTGAGCGTCATCAGGCCCGTTTCGGAGCCGGAAAAGAACGCGGATAGGGCAATCAGTAAAACGAGCAATCCGAACAGGGCGGATAGGGGGATTTCGTTCAAGGAAGCGCGGTCTCGGTGGGCCGTGTCCTTGTATAACTACGGAATGGGCGCCGCGCCGTCAAGCGCGTTTACTTTAAGTAAGTGATCTAACTCCAATGCTCACCGAGGATTTGTTCCAGAACGAGCTTGGAGCCAAAATACGCGAGTATCAGGAAACCATAGCCTGACAGCGCCCAACGGATGGCGGTGCGCCCGCGCCAGCCATAACGCCAGCGGCCCCACAGCAGGATGCCAAAAATCAGCCAGGCCGTGACCGACAGCACGGTTTTGTGCACGAGGTGTTCCACCAGCAGGTTCTCGCGGATGAACCAGAACCCCGACATTAGGGTCAGGCTGAGCAGGAAGAAACCGAGGCCGATCAACTGGAACAGCAGGCGCTCCATGGTCTGCAGAGGCGGCAGCCCGGCCATGAAACGGCCTTGTTGCGAGCGGTGCAGGAACTGGTCCTGCAGCGCCAGCGCGCAGGCCTGCACGGCGGCGACGGTCAGCACGCCGGCGGTGAACAGTGAAATCACGATGTGGGCGCGCGCCTTCCAGTCGGCAAAGGGAATGTCGCTGAACGGTGTCGGCAGCAGCGCCGCCCACACCGCGCAGAATCCGGCGAAGGGATAGATCACCAGTCCCAGGGTGCGCAGCGGTTCCTTCCAGCAGAAGGCCCACAGCAGCAGCGCGGACTGCCAGGCAAACAGCGACACCGCCTCGTTGGTACCGATGGTGATGCCGCCGTGGCCGAAGATCTGGCGCGAGATCGCCAGCGCGTGCAGGACGATGGCGCCCGCCGGCAGCCAGCGGTCCGTGCGGGTGTTTTCGCTGCGCCACAGGAAGGCGGCGGCCAGACAATCCAGCGTCGCTGCGATCAGCGCGAGAGTGAGGGTCATGCTTCGGGTTCCTTGTGTGATTCAGCATAACATCGGCGCATTCGTGCAGCCGCTTGCTGTCACCCACCCGCGACACGGTTTTTTTGCGCAGCAAAACGGGTGCGGGAACGGGTGGTGGGGTGCCGACCTCGTGCTGGTCACGGGCTTCGGGTGCCTCCCGCGCTCACTGCTCTTCGGGCAAGCATTATGTCGGCACCCGCTCCAGGCTTTCAGCTGGGGAGTTATGTTATAAAAAATATAATATAAAAATATTATGTCAATAAATACACTCAGTAATACCTGCACTCACGGCTAGAGCGGGCGGTCAGTTTTTCGTCGCGGCGTGCGGATTTTCGCGGGTGTGATGCTGTTCCCGGAAGCCGGAATTCGCTGTGCTAGTATCGGGCCAACATCTTCCAGGCGCGGGAACGCATGCGGATCAAGGTCTTAGGCTGTAGCGGCGGCGTCGGCCCCGGGCTGCGGACCACCAGCCTACTGGTCGATGACGAGATCCTGATCGACGCAGGCACCGGCGTCGGCGACCTTTCGCTGGCGCAGCAGCAGCGCATCACCCATGTGTTTCTCACGCACTCTCACCTCGATCACATCTGCGGCCTTGCGTTCATGGCCGACAACCTGTTCGACCTCATTGACCGTCCCATCGAAGTGCGCGCCACGGCGGAGACGCTGGCGATCATCAAGGACCATATTTTCAACTGGAAAATCTGGCCGGATTTTTCAAAGCTGCCCAACGTGGAGCATCCCCTGATCCGCTTCGGCGAAGTCCAGTTGGGGCGGCCGGTCGATGTCGGCAAGCACAACCTCACCGCGTTCAAGGTGCTGCACACTGTGCCTGCCATCGGCTACGCGGTGCACAACGGCGGTGGTACATTCGTGTTCAGCGGCGATACTTACGCCACCGACGACCTGTGGAATTTCCTAAACGCACTGCCGCGCCTCGACAAGCTGATGATCGAGATCGCTTTCCCCGACGAGGCGGCTGAACTGGGGTTCACCTCTAAGCATTTCACGCCCGCGCTGCTGGGCAGCGAACTGGCCAAGCTCAAGCACCATCCGGAACTGTTTCTCACGCACCACAAGCCGGGTTGCGAGCAGCTCATCGAAAAGCAGTGCCGCAAGGCGCTCAGGGGTTGGGAATATCATCATCTGCAGCGCGGTCATACCATCCGCATCTAGGGAAACTCTGAATAAGCTGCTGCGCTTGGCATCTTGTGTGAGGGCGGTGCTCGTTCGGGCTTGGCGAAGCAGTGCTTCGCCCGAACAAGCCCTCACCCTCACATACTGATTTGTATGCTCCGGTTCCTGCGCTCCGTCCTCACGCAACCTGCCTGCGCTCGCGA
>JBOICL010000244.1:0-5010 GCA_050740055.1 Stenotrophobium sp. | reverse complement strand
CCCCAGAGCCAGTGCGGCCGCTCCTTCTTGTGACGGCCATAGGAGGCCGGCAGCAGCATCAGTCCGCCGAACACCAGCGGACACAGCACCAGGATCAGCAACAGAGCCGCGATGTACCACTGCGCTGGAGTCGCGGGGAGCACGGCGCTCAGGCCGCGGGCGCGCGGCCGATCACCAGCGCCTGGATCGCGGCGTCGCCGAGATTAAGCACCAGCGTCGAGGTCACCACGCAGCGCGTCGCCTCGATTTTCCAGCCTTGCGGCGTCTTGCGGTATTCGTCGTCGTAATACGCGCCGAGCTGGGTCAGGGTCTTGTCCAGAGTGTTGATCAGCTGGTAGTGCAGGCCCCAGTGGCCCTTGGCATGCGTGTCGCCGATCAGCTCGATCTGCGGATTGACGCCGTGGTGCATCTCCACCATGTGCGGGTGGCAGGCCATCTGCGCGAAGATTTTCACCAGCGCGTCGGCGCGGTCGAAAGTGCCGATCACGCCGTAGTCGATCTTCACCGGCCCGTCGACGAAGCAGGCGCGCATGCCCTGCGGGTCCTTGCCGTCGCAACAGGCGAGGTAGTGCGCCTTGAGCGCACGGATGGCATCAAGGTCTTCCAGCGCGCGCAGCCTTTGCTCGATCTGCTTCGTTTCCATGCCCCTGAACTTCCTCAGTTGTGATGCTGCGATTTCACAGGATGCAAAACATGAACGAATCCCCCGTTCGGCTGAGATGCTAACACCTACCCTACTGCAAACAGGTGAAGCCATCGTCACAGCGCGCAACTATTGTTATGGTGAGAACTGTAAATGCGGACACCAGATTCGCTGACAGGCACTTCACAGTGCGCCCAGGACGGGGATGAACCATGAAAGTTGTGAGACAGGTGCTGATCGCGTTGGTGGCCATCGCGGCGATTGCCATGCTGGCCTTCCTGCTGAAGATGACGCAGAGCGTGAATGGTGAGCTTCACCTTCAGCGCCTGGCCAATATCCGCAACATCAACACGCTCGACGTGCAGCTCAACCGCGCGCTCACGCAGTCGCGCGTTTCCTCGGAATCCGCCGAAGGCGATGACCTTGCCAAGACCACGCGTCAGATGGGCGATGCGCTGGATGCGATCGACAAGGGCCCCGCCGCACTGCATCACCTGAGCCCGCAACTGGACAAGACCCTCGACACTTTCCTCAACACGATCGAGGGCAAGTTCGAACTGGGTTCCGACTTCGAGGCGCGCAGCATTCTGATCACCCAGCGTCTGATCAACAGCATGGACGCGGTGCCGGACCGCAGCGCCGATGTCACCACGGCTGCCGGCGCCACCGATGCGGCGTTCAAGGAGCAGCTGCACGGCATCACCAGCCAGTTGAAAGTGGAGATCATCACCTACGCGATGACACCGTCGCCGTCCAATGGCCCGGTCATTCACAGTCTGCTGGACCAGATGGACAAGCTCGGCGCGACCCAGCCGCCGGCCTTCCAGGACGCCGCGAAGAATCTTCGCATCGCCTGCGATGAAGTGCTGCAGGACAAGAACGACCTAGACGGCAAGCTCAACGGCTTCCTCAACCAGCCCACAGGCCCGCAGCTACAGGCGGTCGAACAGGCGTATTCGGCCTGGCATGAATCGCAGGTCGCGGTCGCCAACCAGTACCGGCTGCTGCTGGTGGCTTACGCGGCGATCCTGCTGCTGGTGCTGGCGCTGCTGGGCATACGGCTGCTGCGCAGCTTCCGCGAACTGGACCGCGCCAACGAGACTTTGGAGGCGCAGGTGCAGGAGCGCACCAAGGACTTGAGCCGCGCGCTGAAGGATCTGCGCGCCTCGCAGACGCAGCTCGTGCAGTCCGAAAAAATGGCTTCGCTGGGCCAGATGGTCGCAGGCGTCGCCCATGAGATCAACACGCCGCTGGGCTATGCGCGCAGCAACGCCGAGATCGTGCGCAGCTCGCTGACCGACATCCGCCAGCTCTGCGCCGCGCAGACCAAAGCGCTGAAGCTGATGACCGCGGAGCATGCCTCGGACGAGGAAGTCGCGCAGGCGCTGACCGACGCCCACGAACGCAGTGAATCCGTGAACGCCGAGGAGCTCGGCGGCGATCTAGACAGCCTGCTGGCCGACACCGACCACGGCCTGCTGCAGATCGCTGAACTGGTGTCGAGCCTCAAGGATTTCTCGCGTGTGGACCGCACCCGCAGCGACCTGTTCAACGTCAACGACGGCATCGACTCCTCGCTCAAGATCGCCAACAACCTGCTCAAGAACCGCATCGAAGTGGTGAAGACCTACGCCACCGGGCTGCCGCAGATCGAGTGCTCGCCCTCGCAGCTCAACCAGGTGTTCCTCAACCTGCTGACCAACGCCGCGCAGGCCATCGACGGCAACGGCAAGATCTTCATCCACACCCTCGCCGAGGCCGGCGGCGTGTCGGTGCGCATCCTCGACACCGGCAGCGGCATGCCGGACGAAATACGCAAGCGCATCTTCGAGCCCTTCTTCACCACCAAGCCGGTCGGCAAGGGCACCGGCCTGGGCCTGTCCATCGTGTTCCGCATCGTCGAGGATCATGGCGGCCGCATCGACGTGCGCTCGATGCCGGGCAAGGGCAGCGAGTTCGTGATCTTCCTGCCGCTGAGGCAGGTGCATCACATCGAAGCGCCGCACCGGATCGAGGCCGAAAAGGCCGAGCCATTCCTGCCCGCTTTTGCGCCCGCCTGAAGGAGAACCCCGTTACATGGACCAAACCACCAAGGCGCGCGTGCTGTTTGTCGACGACGAGCCGCGCATCCTGACCACGATGCGCATGCTGTTCCGCAATCACTACGAGCTGTTCTTTGCCGACAGCGGCCAGGCCGCGCTGGAACTGCTCAAGACCCAGACGGTGGATGTTGTCGTCAGCGACCAGCGCATGCCCGGCATGACCGGCATCGAGCTGCTGCGCGCGGCGCGCGAGATGAACCCGAACGCGATGCGCATTCTGCTCACCGGCTACTCCGACCTCAACGCCATCATCGGCTCGATCAACGAGGGCGAAATCTTCCGCTTCGTCAACAAGCCCTGGGTCAACGAGGATCTCTCCACCACGGTGTCGCGCGCGGTCACGGCGGCGCGCGCCAGCCTCGCGGCGGCGGCCAGTTCCGTCGGCGAAGTCCTGCCGCACCTGCCGGGACACGCGCCCGGCGTGCTGGTGCTCGACGACGACGCGACCGTGCCGCCGCGCATCCAGGCGATCCTCGGCGCCGATTTCCGCGTGTTCGGCGCCACCACGATGGAGCAGGCCGTGGCCCTGCTCGAAAGCGACAACATCGGCGTCGTCATCTCCGACACGCGCGTGCAGGATCATCCGGTGCTGAGCCTGATCGGCACGCTCAAGCAGCACCGGCCGGAACTGGTGTCGATCATTCTCACCGAGCGCGCCGACGCCGGCGCTGCCATCGACCTGATCAACCAGGGCCAGATCTACCGCCTGATCACCAAGCCCATCCACGACAGCCAGTGCAAGATCGCGGTGACCTCGTCCCTGCGCCAGCACCATCGCCTCGCGCAGAACCCGGAACTGCACCAGCGCTACGAAGTGCAGCGCGTACCGGAACCGGTGCTCGCCACGGCGACGGCGGGACTGCTCACCCGCATCCGCACCCTGCGCTCCTGGGTGACGCGCCGCGCGTGAAGGCCGCACGCACGCCAGCGCAGAGCGGGCGATCACCCGCTCTGCGATATTGAATGCAGCATGTTGTGTTGTTTTAGTGAAATTATTTTAATATAGTAAATATATTAAAACAGTTGAATCCCGCCATATGGCAAGAGCGGGTCAGCCCCGCATCGGGGTGACGCAGGCAGCGGATCTAATTCCGTCCGCCGCCCTGCGCAGCGCTCTTGCCGCAATTGAACACATAACCAGGAGAAGCAAGCATGCTGCTGCAAGACAAGGTGGTACTCGTCTCGGGGATCGGCCCCGGACTCGGCGTGAAACTCGCCGTCGAAGCCGCGCGCGAAGGCGCGAAGGCGGTGGTCATCGGCGCGCGTTCCGCCGACAAGCTCGACGATGCGGAAAAGCGCATCCGCGCGCTCGGCGGCAAATGCGCCGTGCTCAAGTGCGTCACCGACATTACCAGCCGCGCGCAGTGCGACGCCATGGCCGCCGCCGCGAGCAAGGCCTACGGCCGCATCGACGCGCTGATCAACAGCGCCTTCGTGCACGGCGCGATGGATTACGCCTCCAGTGCCGATCTCGACAGCTGGCACGAGCAGCTCAACACCAATCTGCTCGGCACACTCAGGCTGACGCAGGCGGTGCTGCCGCAGATGAAGCAGCAGGGCGGCGGCGCGATCGTGATGATCAACACCATGGCCGCGCGCCAGGTGCCGCCGCTGGGCGAAGCGGGCTATGCCGCGTCCAAGGGCGCGCTCGCCACCTCGGCGAAATATCTGGCCAAGGAACTCGGCCCCAGCAACATCCGCGTCAACACCGTGCACATGGGCTGGATGTGGGGCGCACCGGTGCAGGGCTACATGGAGTGGCAGGCCCGCGAGCACAAGGTGCCGGTCGAAACGCTGAAGGCGCAGGTCGCCGCAAGCATTCCGCTGGGCCGCATCCCCACCGATGACGAATGCGCGCGCGCCGCGCTGTTCCTGGTCTCCGATTACGCCAGCGCCGTCACCGGCGCGGCGCTGGACGCCAACGGCGGCGCCTACATGCCGTAGTGTGCTTCGCGGGCAGCCTGGAGCACTGCACCAGGCTGCCCGCGATAACTCGCGCTCACAAACCGGAGCCCCCAATGGAAAAAATCATCTACATGCTCTGGCGCGATCCGCAGATGGATACGGAAACCTTCTCCGCGCACCTGCGCGGGGAGCTGGCCGCGCAACTGCAAACGCTTGGCGTGCGCGGCCTGCAGGTGAATGTGCCGGATGCCGCGGTCAAACCCGCCGCCGGCCTGCGGCAGAAGCACACGCAGCCGGCCATGGACGCCTTCCTCAACGTCTGGGTGGACAGTGCCATCGCGCGTCTGCGCAAACCGCTGG
>JBOICL010000243.1:0-18007 GCA_050740055.1 Stenotrophobium sp. | reverse complement strand
GTCAGGGTGCGCGCAGCAATGCCGATGGCGAGCATTCGGTATCGCCGGTGTTCGGCTTCATGGCCGATTCCGGCGAGCATGAGATCAACGAGGAAGACACGCCGATTATCCGCCTCGGCGCGCAGCGTCTGGCCAAGGACCGTATCGGCTGGGGCAAGTATCGCGCCGGCATGGGTTACGAGCAGATCGCCACCAGTCGCGGCTCCCCATACTGGGGTTTCATGACCGGTTGCGAAGGTTCCAAGTTCCCTTCCGCGCAAGGTTTGTTCGGCGGCTATTCCTGTCCGTCCTACCAGTTGATGAAGATCAAGGGCATCAATATTTTTGAAGAGCTGAAGAAAAATCCTAAAGCGGTCGAGGTCTTCGACATCGTCGAACTGATGAACAAGCAGCCGATCAAGGGGGGCAAGTACAGCAGCAATGACATGGGCATGACCTTCGAGATCTGCAACGAAGGCGAGATTTACATGATCTGCCAAGGCTCTGGCGGCGGCTACGGTGATGTGATCGAGCGCGATCCGAAGCTGGTAATGAAAGACCTTGAGGAAGACCTGATGTCGCACGAGAACGCGCGGGACATCTACAAGGTCGTTTATGGCGAAAAGACGCTGGTCGTGGACGAGGAGGCGACGCGGAAACTGCGCGATGGTTATCGCAAGGAGCGCATCAAGCGGGGAAAGCCCTATGACCAGTTCTGCAAGGAATGGGTCACGCCGGAACCGCCAAAGGATATCCCGTACTTCGGCTCCTGGGAGAACAACAAGGAAGTCTACGCGACGACGATGGGCCAGCGCATCAAGATGCCGGCCGACCAGTTGCAGGGCGCGTTCATGCTCAATCCAAAGGATGTGCGCATCGCGCAACTCGAAGGTGAGCTCGAACAGGCCAAGGCGCAGCTCGACGATTGTCGCAAACAGACCAAGCGCGGCTGAAGCCGTCTCACCGGAGTTTAAGTATGACCGATTACAACAAGGCATTCCGCATCGACGGCAAGGCGGCACTGGTCAGCGGCGCGGCGCGCGGCATTGGCGCCGCCATCGCCGAAGCGCTGGCACAGGCCGGCGCCAGCGTGCTGATCACCGACGTTCTCGAAAAGCCGGGACAGGAAACTGTCGCACGCATCCGTAAGGCAGGCGGCAGGGCCGAGTTCCAGAAGCACGATGTCACCGACGAAGCGCAGTGGGAGGCCGCGACCGCCGCGGCGATGAAGCATTTCGGCCGCCTCGATATCCTGGTCAACAATGCCGGTATCGAGACCGCGGCCCTGCTGTCGCAATGCACGGTGGAAGACTTCCGCCGCGTGATGGATGTAAACGTCACCGGCGTGTTTCTCGGCCTGAAGCATGCGATACGCGCCATGTCACCCGGCGGCAGTGCCGGCAAAGGGGGCGCCATCGTCAACATGTCTTCGGTCGCCGGCCTGATCGGGACCACTGGACACATCTCCTATCACGCCTCGAAGGGAGCGGTGCGCCTGCTGACCAAGGCCGCGGCGGTGGAGTGTGCGCAGCTCGGCACCGGCATCCGCGTGAACTCGGTGCACCCGGCCATCGTCGATACCGAGATGGGCACCAATTTCATCAAGCATTTCGTCGATCTCAAACTGGCGCCCGATTACGCGACAGCGGAGGCCGCATTCAAGGCGGCGCACCCGATGGGGCGCTTCGGCGAACCGGCCGATGTCGCCAATGCCGTCGTCTACCTTGTCTCGGATGCGGCGAAATGGGTGACGGGGATCGAACTGGTGCTCGACGGCGGCTACACCGCTGCCTGAGCGGCCTCCGATGGGCGCTCTCCTCGATCAGTTATCGTCGGCGGGCCGCAATACGGTCTGGGTGGAATACACGGCTTATGCCGCTACGCTGCTGGCCAACGGCAGCGTGCCATGGCTCGACAGTGCCGGGTTTCTCGCCTGGCAGCGCAAGGCGCAGGGGCTGTTGAAGTCGGATGTGATCGCTCTGTCGGTGGCGCCGTTCTGCGAAGTATGGTTACAGGCAAATCCGGCTTTGCGCGAAGCAATGACGGCCAAGCGCCGCGTGGTGTTTCCGCTCAAGACCCTGCTTGCCGACGAAGGCCTGCGCGCGCATCTGGTTGAGGCGCTGAAGGGAGTGCGCGGCATTTTCCCGAAGCTGCCGCTTGCACTGGCGATTCCTTCGCCGCGCAGCTGGATCGCGGTCGCCCATGCCCAGGCTGGCGGCGTGACAGAAGCAATCAGTATCGGTGCCGACGAAGTGGAATCCGCCGCCATGTTCGCCGCCGACTTCCTGCGTGCATTCGGCGACTGCGACGTCGATGCGCTGCTGCTGGAAGAGGCGCCGGAAATGGAGCCGGCAGACGCCGATGAAATCGAGTGGTACCGGCCGCTGCTGAACATCTGCGCACATTACCGCTGGGACTTCGGTTTGCGGCTTCCGCTGGCGGCGCGCGATCCGGGCAGTGTCGATGGATTGGGTTTCATCATTGCGCCCCGCGCTTTGAGTGGCGCCGTCGCTGGTGTCGCTGTGCCGGAGGAGTTCTGGAGCAATGGCGTCGTTCCGGAGCATCCGCCGAACGGTTTCCGCTATGCCAGCATTCCGAGCGATGCCAAGCCGGAGGCCGTGCTTGAGCGGCTGGCGGCATTGCGTTAGCGACGGAGAGAATCAATGTTTCCCTACCAGCTCGAACACATCTACTCCTACCGCGCGCAGCTTGTTGCTCCGCCGGAAGTCATCGGCCCGGTGCCGGAGGGTATTCGTGCGAATTTCTATGTTGCCGGCGGTGAAATCACCGGTCCGAAGTTGCGCGGCAAGTTGCGTCCGGTGGGGGCCGACTGGGGCACCATCCGCAGCGATGGCGTCTTGGTGATTGACGCGCGTATCACGCTGGAAACCGACGATGGCGCATTGGTCTATATGCACTATAACGGCCTCGGAGATCTCGGCGCCGACGGTCATGAACAGTTTCTTGCCGGCAAGCTGCCACCGCGTTTCACGTTGCGGACTGCGCCGGTGTTCCGCACCGCGCATCCGAAATACCAGTGGCTGCATCGGCTGTTCTGCATCGGCGTGGGCGAGGCCGATCTGGAAAAGTTCACGGCAAGCTACGACGTTTATGCAGTGCGCTAGGAGAAAGCAATGATCAGCGAAGGAGAATTGCTGTGGGCGCCGCGTCGGGAATTCGCGCAGGCGTCTAATCTGGCCGCTTACATGAAGTGGCTGGGCGATATACGCGGGCAAACTTTCTCCAATTATCACGAACTCTGGCGCTGGTCGATT
Organism: Stenotrophobium sp.; assembly: GCA_050740055.1. Classification (GTDB taxonomy): domain Bacteria; phylum Pseudomonadota; class Gammaproteobacteria; order Nevskiales; family Nevskiaceae; genus Stenotrophobium. The sequence continues at coordinate 14,753 of JBOICL010000243.1, read as the reverse complement.
ACGGACCTTGAAGGCTTCTGGTCTTCAATCTGGGATTATTTCCAGATACATACTGTGAAACCCTATAAGCGCGTGCTCGATCAACGCGTGATGCCGGGAGCGCACTGGTTCGAGGGTGCGCGCATCAATTACGCCGAGCACATGCTGCGTCACGAAGCCCGGGCCGAGCCGGACAAGATCGTCTTTCACCACCTCTCCGAGGTCCGTCCGCTGGCGACCATGACCTGGCATGAGCTGGGCCGGCAGGTGCGCATACTCGCTACACAACTGCGCGCGATGGGCGTGGTGCCGGGTGACCGCATCGTGTCCTACATGCCGAATGTTCCCGAAACTGCCATCGCCATGCTGGCGACCGTGGCTGTTGGCGCAGTGTGGTCGTCAGCAGCGCCGGAGTTCGGGGTCAAGACCGTGGCGGAGCGCTTCTCGCTGATCCAGCCCAGGATCATGTTCGCTGCCGACGGCTATCGTTTCGGCGGCAAGGATTTCAGCCGCGAAACCGAGGTGCGCCGGATCGCGGCGTCGCTGCCGACGCTGGAACGCATTGTCTGGCTGCCGCATCTGCGTCCGGAACAGGGGTTGCCGCCGCTTGATCACACGGTTTCATGGGCCGACGTGATGTCGCATCGTGACGTGCCGCGCGAGTCCTTCCAGTACGAGTACGTTGCGCCCGATCACCCGTTATGGGTGCTGTTCTCCTCCGGCACCACCGGGTTGCCGAAGGCGATCGTGCACGGCCATGCGGGTGCGCTGGTCGAACACATGAAGCTGATGCATTTCCACATCAACCTGCGTCCAGATTCAGTGATGTTCTTTTACAGCACCACCGGCTGGATGATGTGGAACATCCTGCTGGCGGCCCTGCTGGCAGGAAGCGCGGCCGTGCTCTACGACGGCAGCCCGGTGCATCCGGGGCCGGATTTCCTGTGGAAGCTGGTCGCCGAAACCGGCGCGACCTCGTTCGGCGCCAGCCCGACCTTCGTGCAGATCATGGAAAAGGCCGGCCTGAAACCGAGCGAGCAATATGATTTGTCGCGGCTGGAATCCGTGGTGGTCAGCGGCGCACCGTCAACGCCGGAAACCTTTGAGTGGTTCTACCGTTTTGTGAAGCAGGATCTATGGGTCACGTCCCAGTCCGGTGGAACCGAGGTTTGCAGCGGTCTCGTCGGCGCGGCGCCGGTGCTGCCGGTGTATGCGGGCGAAATCCAGTGCCGCATGCTGGGCATGGACGTGCATGCCTGGAGCGACGCAGGCAAGGAAGTCGGCGACGAGGTCGGCGAGTTGGTCGTCGCCAGTCCGTTTCCGTCGATGCCGATCTATTTCTGGAACGATCCCGGTGGCAAGCGCTACCGCGAGTCCTACTTCGAGGTTTTCCCCGGCGTGTGGCGGCACGGCGACTTTATCAAGATCAATGACCGGGGAGGCTGCTATATCTACGGCCGCTCGGATTCCACGCTCAACCGCTTCGGCGTGCGCATCGGCACCGCCGAGATTTACCGCGCGGTCGAGCAGGTGGAGGAAATCGCCGACAGCCTGGTGGTCTGCTGCGAACTGCCCGGCGGCCAGTTCTTCATGCCGCTGTTCGTCAGACTCAAGCCCGGCTTCGGGCTCGACGACGCGCTGAGCCGCAAGATCAACGCCCGCCTGCGCGAAGATTGCAGCCCGCGGCATGTTCCCGATCGCATTTACCAAGTCGAGGCGGTGCCCTACACGCTCACTGGCAAGAAGATGGAAGTGCCGGTTCGCAAGATTCTCATGGGCTGGCCGCTGGAAAAGGCCGCGAGCCGCGACGCGATGATGAATCCGGACGCCATCGATTATTTCCTGCGCTTTGCGCGGGAGTCCATCGATTATCAATGGCGCCAAGCAGCGCCAGCGCGCGCCTGAGGCGCAATGAGAGAACCGGCCACAGCTACTGAAACAGCAGAGGAAATTGATATGGGACGGGTACAGGGAAAAGTCTGCGTCGTCACCGGCGGCGCGCGCGGTCTCGGACTCGCGGCCGCCGAAGCGCTGCTGGCCGAGGGCGCGAAGGTGATGATCACCGACGTTGACCGCGCAGCCGGCGAGGCCGAGGCCAAACGGCTGGGCGCCAGCACAGCGTTCATGGCGCAGGACGTGACCCAGGTGCAGCAGTGGCAGACAGTGCTCGATGCCGTCATTGCGAAGTGGGGCCGGCTCGATGTGCTGGTCAACAACGCCGGCATCGCCGGCATCTTCGATGTCGAGCAGGTTACGCTGGAACACTGGAACCGCACGCTGGGCATCAATCTCAGCGGCGTGTTTCTCGGCACCCAGGCCGCAATCGCACGCATGAAAGGGAAGGGTGGCTCCATCGTCAACATCGCCTCGATCGAGGGACTTGTCGGTGAGGCGCTGATTCCGGCCTACAACGCCAGCAAGGGCGGCGTCCGCATCTTCAGCCGCTCCGCCGCGATCCACTGCGCACGCAGCGGCTACGGCATCCGCATCAACAATGTCTGTCCCGGATTCGCCGAGACGCAGATGGTGAGCGGTGCGCTCGCCACCATGAAACCGGAGCAGGCGCAGGCCTTCGCCGCGCAAACCCTGGGCCGGATTCCGCTGGGCCGGTTCGCGAAGCCCGCGGAGATCGCGGCGGCGGTGCTTTTCCTGGCGTCCGACGAGTCCAGTTACGTGACCGGCTCCGATCTCGTCGTCGATGGCGGCATGACGGCCTGAACGGCGGCAACCATACGAATCAATACCAATCAAGGAGACAAGAACATGAGCAAGAAACCCGTTGTCATTTACGGCGTCACCGGCTACACCGGCCGTCTGGTCGCCGAGTTCCTGCGCGAATACCGCGTGCCTTTCATCGCCGCGGGCCGCGATGCCAAGCGCATCAAGGAAGTCATCGACAAGGTGCCCGGCATCGAGAACGCCGAGTACGAGATCGCCCAAGTCGAGCACAGCACGGAAGCGCTGACCAAGCTGTTCAAAGGCGCGAGGGTGGTGTGCAACATGGTAGGGCCGTTCATGAAATACGGCCCCGAGGCGGTCGAGGCCGCCCTCGCGGCGGGCTGCCATTACACCGACACCAACGGCGAGCAGAACTGGATGATGCACGCCGAGCAGACCTGGGGCGCGAAGTTCGCCGCGAAGAATCTGCTGCTGTCGCCCGGCACCGCGCAGATGTACACCACCGGCGAGATCGCTGCGAATATCTGCCTGGAGACGCCGGGGCTCGACACGCTCGACATTCTCGTTCTGTGGAAGGGTTTTCCGACCTACGCCTCGACGCAGACCATCTTCAGCATTCTCACCGCAGACTTCTTCCACCTGGAGCAGAACCAGTACGTGCAGTGGTCGCCGTTCGCCAAGGCCGAAGCTGTCGTGCCCGGCCAGCACCAGACCGCGATGGTGCTGCCCTGGGGCGGTACCGCGCATCCGGTGTGGTTCAAGAACGACCCGCGCGTCGCCAACTGCAAGGCGATGGGCGGCGTGTTCGAGCGCACGGTGATGGAGGGCGTGGTGCAGATCACCTCGGTGGTGGAGGAGAAGATCAAGAAGCTGCCCAAGGCCGAGCAGGAGAAGGCGCTGTCCGACATGGCCGCGAGCCTGCAATCAGGCATGCCGCCGCGCGAGAACCCGCGCATCAACACCTCGGTGGACTCGGTGCATGCCAGCGGCCCGCTCGGCCGCGCGCATTGCGTGATCCACGGCAACTGCAACTACAAGCAGACCGGTCTGTTGCAGGCCTATACCGCCTACCACCTGTTGCAGGCGCCGCCCCGGCGCACCGGCTTCGCGTCCGCCTGCCAGGCCTTTGGTCATCGCGAACTGCTGGGCGTGCTGCAGAGCTTCGGCCTTGTCAGCGAGCCGGTGGTGACGCGGCGTCCAAACAGATGACCGGTTAGTCCGCGAATCAGAGCGATCATCCGGCAGCCCGCTGGCGGCTGCTGGTTCTTGACCGCGCCGCCAGCAGGGACGTTGCCACGGTCAATGCGCGGTTCAACCGGATCGGTTAGCTTGCCGCCCCCGATCCAGGAAGCCCGCCATGACCACCTCAAAGCACTCGACCGCCGAAGCCCTGCTCGACGCCCACGTCCGATTCATTCTCGACCAGCTCAGCGGCGATGGATTGCAGCCGCTGATCGAAACCGAACTGGACGCCGCGCTGGCCGTCGCGGGCAAGCTCAAGCTCAACGACTGCGTGACGCGCAAGATGATCAAGGACACCGCGCTGACTTACGCGGCGGGACTGGAACTGGGCGCGGGCATTCCGGAACTGGTGGGAGACATCGCGCGGGCGCTCTACGCGCATGAGGTGCATGAGCAGACGAGCTTTGGCGACCTGATCTCCGACCGCAGCTTTGCCGAGGCGGTGGACAAATTCCTGGAGTTCAAGCCGCTGCGCGAGAAGCTGATGCACGAGGCGGTGTCCAATCCGCTCTACGCGACTTTCGCCTCTGACCTCCTGTACCACGGCATCAAGGGCTACCTCGCGCAGAACGCGGTGACGCGCAACATTCCCGGCGCCAGTTCGATGATGAAGCTGGGCAAGTCGGTGATGAGCAAGGCGACGCCGCGGCTGGAAGCCTCGATCGAGGACAGCCTCAAGAAATACATCGGCAGGACTGTGAAAACCACCGCACGCAGCAGCGCCAGTTTCCTGCTCAAGCACGCCGACGACGACACGCTGCGCGAGCTTGCGCAGGATCTCTGGAGCCGCATCAAGACGCGCAGGATCGCCGCCATCCGCGACGACATCAGCAGCCTCGACGTCGAGGAAATGTTCGTGAGCGTCTACGAAGGCTGGCGCGAACTGCGCAAGACGGACTACTACCGCGTGCTGATCTGCGCCGGCATCGACGGCGTGTTCGACAAGTACGGCGACGTCTCACTGGCCGCCCTGCTCGAAGACCTCGGCATCACGCGCGACATGATGGTGGCCGAGGCGATGCGCTTCGCGCCGCACGTGATCAAGGCGCTGAACCGCAAGAAAATCCTGGAGCCGGTAATCCGGCGCAACCTGGAAAGCTTCTACCGCTCCGATGCGGCCAAGGAGATTCTGGCCTCAACCTGATCGCCCGCCGCTACGCGCTGCTATTGCAGCGGCGCGTTGCCGGCGATGGCGAAGCCGCTGCCGTCGTTGTATTCCAGCGTCAGGTTCGCGGTGTTGCCGCCACTGGCGGGGTTGTACTCGGCCAGCCCGCTGCGCGTGAACGCGGTGCCGCTGCAGGCGCCCGTCAGCGACAAGTCATAGCCGTTGTAGTTGTTGCTGGGCGTGGTGACGGTGCCGGTGAAATTGCAGGCGCCGCTGTTGTCCGAGCCGGTGATCGCGCCGTTGTTGAAGGTCAGCGTCGCGGTTTTGGTGACTGCGGGCGTGACGGTCGAGTCCGTGTACTGGAACACGTAAGTGCCGTTGGGAACTGTCGCCGCCACCGGGTTTTCGTAATCCTCCGCGTTGTAGTTGAGCGTGAACGCAGCGCCCGCGCCGCCCGAGGGCGTGATGGTGCCGGTGATCGACGAGCGCGGACTCACGCTGCCGCTGATGCTGTTGCCGGCCGTGGTGCCGGCGCCGTTGCTGATGCCCAAGCCCGACCCGGAAAAGCTCGTATAGCCGCTGGTGAAATTGTCGTTGGAATCTACGGCGATGTTGAACGTCAGGATCGCGGGGCTGGTCTGGTCGATCAGTACGGCGCTGCCGTTCTCGTCGATCAGCGCGAAGATGATGTCGGTTTTGCTGGTCGCCGGATTGTTCAGCGTGCCCTGGTAGATGCCGCCGGACGACTGTGTTGTGCTCTTGTCGTTGAGGTTGGTCTTGAGGCAGCCCGCCATCGGCAGCGCCAGCAATGTGAAGATCAGAAACTTGCGCATGGTTCATCCTGTCCGGTTCAGCCGCGAAAAACTGCCAGACAAAATCTTAGCGTGCGAGCGCCGGAGCAAAAAGGGATTTTCCCAATCTTTACCTTGACGCTCCGGTAGTGCGCGCAGTTTTGCGTTGCCGGGGCTTCACCCGCTCTCGTGTCTGGCCGTTAGTTTAGTGTTATTATTTATTGACTATAAATAAATATAATAAATAAATAATAACAGTTGCGTCCATGAATTCCGCAAGAGCGGGTGGGCCTGAAGTTCGCAAAAAATATCTGCGGACTCAATCCTCGATCCTGCTGCGCATCGCCTTCAGCCGCCCGCGCTGGGTCTTGCTGTCGAGGCGCTTCAACTTGGAACTGCGCGTGGGCCGGGTCGGCTTGCGCTTGCGCGGCAGCAGCGCCGCGCGCCGGATCAGTTCGCGCAGGCGCGCCAGCGCTTCTTCGCGGTTCTGGTCCTGGCTGCGATGCTCCTGCGCCTTGATGACGATGACGCCGTCTTTGCTGATGCGCTGATCGCGCAGCGCCAGCAGCCGTTCCTTGCACGGCTCCGGCAGCGACGATGCGCCGATGTCGAAGCGCAGGTGCACCGCGGTCGAAGTCTTGTTGACGTTCTGCCCGCCCTTGCCCTGCGCGCGGATCGCGCTGAGTTCGATCTCGTCGAGGGAGACACTGAGCTTGTCGGTGATTTCCAGCATGAATGAGGCAGGCGCGTATTCGCGCGGCGATCCGTTTCCGTAATTTGCGGAATACTACGCCACGCGCCCGCGACGGGCTGCAAAGGATGGAAGTGAGATGGACGAAAACCGATTGATAGCACTGGAAACCAAGCTCGCCTACCAGGAAGATACCCTGCGCGTGCTCAACGAGGTGGTGACGCGCCAGCAGCAGCAGATCGAGCGCCTGGAGCTGATCTGCCGGCAGTTGATGGATCGTGTGTCGCGAGGCGTCGAGAGCGTCTTCAAGGGCACGGCGGCTGACGAGGTTCCGCCGCATTACTGAGAGCTTGCGCCTAGCATTTTCAGGCCCTGCCGTCCTGCTCCATCACGGCATGGCGGCGCCGACGCGCAGGCGTAAACTGCGCGCACCATGAGCCATTCCAGAATCATCGGCACCGGCAGCTATCTGCCCGATCGCGTGGTCAGCAACCGCGACCTGGCGCTGCGCATCGAAACTTCCGACGAGTGGATCGTCTCGCGCACCGGCATCGAGTCGCGCCATGTCGCCGCAGACGGCGAGATGACCAGCGACCTCGCCCTGCATGCGGCACGCCGCGCGATGGAAACCGCGAACGTCGGTTCCGGCGACATTGACCTGATCATCGTCGCCACCACCACGCCGGACATGATTTTCCCGTCCACCGCCTGCCTCTTGCAGGCCAAGCTGGGGGTGAAGCAGGGAGCGGCCTTCGACGTGCAGGCGGTGTGCACCGGTTTCATGTACGCGCTGGCGACGGCGGACCTGTTCGTAAAGAGCGGCCAGTACCGCTGCGCGCTGGTGATCGGCGCCGAAGTGTTCTCGCGCCTGCTCGACTGGAACGACCGCCGTACCTGCGTGCTGTTCGGTGACGGTGCCGGCGCTGTGGTGCTCAAATCCTCCGACGCGCCGGGTATTCTCTCCAGCCACCTGCACGCGGACGGCAGCTACAGCCACATCCTGCGCGTGGATGGCGGCATCGCCGGCGGCGTGGTGCGCGGCCACCCGTTCCTGGAAATGGACGGCGCCGCGGTGTTCAAGCTCGCAGTGCGCGTGCTCGACGACTGCGCGCGCGAGGCGCTCGAACACAATTCATGCACGGCATCGGACGTGGACTGGTACATCCCGCACCAGGCCAATATCCGCATCATCAACGCCATCGCCGACAAGATCGGCGTGCCGCCGGAGCGCGTCGTCACCACTGTCGCGCGCCACGGCAACACTTCGGCGGCGTCGGTGCCTCTGGCGCTGGATACCGCGGTGCGCGACGGCCGCATCCACGCCGGGCAACTGGTCATGCTGCAGGGCGTTGGCGGCGGCATGACCTGGGGTTCTGTGCTGCTGCGCTGGTGAGCGCCGAATCGCCCTGCATCGGAGTCAACATTCATGAGCACACTATTCGGCGGCAGCCTGCGCATCAGCCCCAGGGATTTTCCCGACGCGGCGGACGATACGCCGCTGAGCGCGAAGCCCGGCCAGGCGCTGGCGGTGCTCGCGGGCGGCTGCTTCTGGTGCGTGGAAGCCGTCTACCGCGAACTCGACGGCGTGCTCGCTGTGGTCTCCGGTTACTCCGGCGGCAGCGCCGATACCGCGGACTACCAGACTGTCTGCACCGGTCGCACCGAACACGCGGAAGTCATCCAGATCGGCTACGACCCTTCGCGCATCAGCTACGGCCGCCTGCTCAAGATTTTCTTCTCCGTGGCGCACGACCCGACGCAGCTCAACCGCCAGGGCAACGACATCGGCACGCAGTACCGCTCGGCGATTTTCTATGCCGACGACGAACAGAAGCGTGTTGCTGAGCGCTACATCCGCCAGCTCGACGAGGCCGGCGTGTTCAAGAGCGCCATCGTCACGCGGCTGGAACCGCTCAGGGAATTCTTCGAGGCCGAGGGCTATCACCAGAACTACGCCGCGCTGCATCCCGACCAGGGCTATATCGCGGCGGTGGCGCTGCCCAAGGTCGAAAAGCTGCGGGCTTATTTTGGCGAGCAGTTGAAGCGGTGAGAGGCGGGCATGGGTCAAGTAACGACCGAGGCAAGCCGCAGCGTAGCGGCGGCGCGATGGATCGCTACTCCTCAGCCAGTTCCCTAAGTTTGCAAACGGTTCTCCAGTTGCGATCCGTCATTGGAACGCCAAGCAATCTCTCGGCGCTTGCGGCAAGTCTGGATCTTCCCACACCTTCGGACGCATGCAGGTAGAACACCTTGTTGCCCAAGTGAAATCTCTCACTCTCTGTCTTAAGGCTGTTGAGTTTTCCCAGATCGGGCTTCCTGGGCGAGGAAGCCAAAAAGCCCAGATGCAAATTGCCTGGATCAGCTTCCGCCTCCGAAAATGGGTTTTCCGCGATTGCTCTTTCAATCGCATCAAGTCCGAGTATGAGAATGTGAGGCTCGAACCCGTGGCGCTTTTTGATTTCATGCGCTAGGCGCGCGGAGAGTCGGGATACGTTCTTTTCAGCGCTCTGGAATACTGAATTTCCGCTCTGGATATAGGTCCTGATTTTTCGGGCGCCCATACCCTCCAGATGAGTAACGAGATCTTTCATCGGCAAGGAATTTTTCCCGCCGACGTTGATGCCTCTGAGCAGTGCAATATAGGTGTTCACTGCGGTTGTCACTTGATATTACGCAGGCTCCGCACCCGTTTTTCTGCGCAAAAACACTGCGTCGCGGGCGGATGGAAAGTCGGACTCTGACGAGAGCCGCTCAACCGGACTTGGCAGCGCACACTGGCGCGGTACCGCTCTTACGCGCACTGAGTATGCTCGCGGCGATGTCGCCGGCGATTTGCGCAAGCGCGCGCTGGTGCCCTTCGGCGAGCGCAGCGTAGCCGGGCGCGACGGTTTCGGACACGCTGCTGCTGCACGCCGGGCCGGGACTGTCGCCGCTGCGCACGGTCCACACCGCGTCGATGCGCGCGTAGACGCCGAGCGCGGAGTCGAAGCGCCGCACGTTCAGTTTTATGCGGTAGGTCGGCACGCCGGGCTGCGCGGCGAGGCCGTAGACATCTTTCGCGCCGAGGCGGGCGCTCAGATCGGCCGACAGGGCGCTGCGGATTTCGGAGCCCAGCGGTGCGATCCAGCGCCGCGTATCGACCGGCGTGACCTCACCCACGCCTTTGCGCACGACCATCTGCTGCTGGTCCACCTGCGCGGGGATTTCAACCGGCAGCACATCGATCTGGAACGCCGCGGTCATGGCAGCGGTGGAATCCGTCGCCTGCGCAGGCGGCTGCAGCGTGTAGTAGTGCGTCGGCAGCGAACTGCACGCAGCCAGCATTGCGGCGAGCAGAGACGCCGCGACTTGCAGCGAAAAAATTTTCGGCATGTTCATGGCGCTTGCTTTCTCCCTGAATCACCGGCGGGTTCCGCAGTGTCGGGCTTGCCGCGCAGCAGCGATTCCGGATGCTGCTCCAGATAATCCGCCAGCGCACGCAGCGAACCCGCGGCGCGGTTGACCTGCTCCAGCGTGGTGCGCGCGTTCTGTTGCAGCGGTGCGTCGGGTGAGGCGAGATTCTGATCCAGCGATTGCAGCGTGTGCTGCGCATCTTCCAGCGTCTTTTTCGCCTGCGGCGCGAGGTCGTGGTCGAGTTGCCTGAGCAGGCTGTCGGCGCTGCGCAGCGTGCCGTGGAGGTCCTTGCCGATCTTGTCGAAAGGCACGGCATTGAGCTTGCGGATGATGTCCTGAATCTGCGTCTGCACTTCTTCCAGATTGCCGGGCGCGGTGGGGATGACGAACGGCGTGACGTTGGGATCGAAGCTGGCGGGCTTCGCGTGCGGCAGCAGATCGAGCGCGATGTAGAGCTGGCCGGTGAACAGGTTGCCGGTGCGCAACTGCGCGCGCAGGCCATGCGCGACCAGGCTTTGAATCATGCCGGCGTGGCTGATGCCCGTCTCTTTTTCCGCGCGCAGCATGCTGCGCCGGGCCGGGCCGAGCCGGTCCGGAAACAGGTCGGCAGCGACGTTGGTGGAAAAGCTGCGTGTTTGGGGATCGAATTCAAGCTCGACCGACTTCACTGTGCCGAGGGTGAAGCCGCGGAAATCCACCGGCGCGCCCGCCGCAAGACCGCGCGTGCTGTTGCTGAATCTCATCAGTACCGCTTCGGCCGGGCCGTCCGGCGGTGTCATCGCCGCAGCCTGATCGGGGTACAGTGTGAACTCGGTATTTTCCTGCACTGCCGTGCCCGGATCGTCTTCAGAGAGTGGCTGAAAAGCAACACCGCCCGCAATCACCGTGGCCAGAGACTGCGTGTTGAGCTTGAGCCCCGCGGCATTGACCGAAAGGTCTACGCCGCTGGCGTTCCAGAAGCGGCTGTTCATGGTCACGAAGCGGTCATAGGGCGCGTTGACGAACACCTGCAACCTCACGCCTTTGCCGTCCTTGTCGAGATCCGCGGCCACGACATCGCCGACCGGAATCTTGCGGAAGTACAGCGGCGAACCGATCGCCAGTGAGCCGGCGTCGGCGGTGTGCAGCAGGAAGCGGCGGCCCTTCTGGTCATGCGTCACCGCTGGCGGTTTTTCCAGTCCGGTGAAATGGTCTTGATCTTCTTCGGAGGCTCCTATATCCACGCCAATATAAGCGCCCGACAACAGGGTGCCGATACCGGAAATCCCGCCGAGCCCGATGCGCGGGCGCACGACCCAGAAGCGCGTGTCCTTCACTGCGATGCCGGATGCGTGCCTGATGAGGCTGACGGTTACGCGCACATGCGTGCGGTCTTCACTGAGCTCGATTTTCTTCACCTTGCCGATGACCACGTCCTTGTAGCGGACCTCGGTCTTCTGCGCTTCGAGGCCTTCTGCGCTGTCGAATACGATGGTGATGGTCGGGCCGGTCTGCAGGTAGGTGCGCACCACCAGCACCCCGCTGGCGAGCGCGGCCACCAGCGGCACCAGCCAGATCAGCGACAGGCTCCAGCGGCGCGTCGGCGACACTTCAGGCAGCGGCAGTTTCGCGGAGTCGGGCGGGGTGTCGGAATCAGTCATGTGAGCCTGTGTGCGTTTGACGATCCTGCGCCGCGCGGTCCCAGATCAGGCGCGGGTCGAAGCTCATCGACGCCAGCATGGTCAGCACCACCACCGCGCCGAATGCAATGACGCCGCTGCCGGCTTCGACCTGCGCGAACTGGCCGAAGTGTACCAGCGTGATCAGCAGCGCCACGACGAACACGTCGAGCATCGACCAATGGCCGATGAACTCGACGGTGCGGTAGAGCCGTGTCAGTTCGCGCTGCCGTCCTTGAGGTCCGCGTCGCGCGGCGATCAGCAGCAGCACCAGCGTGCCGATCTTCATCAGCGGAAAGACGATACTGGCGACGAACACGATGACCGCCAGATCCCAGGATCCGGCGTTCCAGAGCTGTACCACGCCGGAGAGGATCGTCGAGTCCTCGGTTTCGAGGAACTTGGTGGTGCGCATGATCGGCAGCAGGTTGGCCGGTACATAGAGGATCGCGGCGGCGATCAGCAGTGCCCAGCAGCGCGCGATGCTGTCCTGTTTGCGGCGGTGCAGCGGCGCAGTGCAGCGCGGACAATGCGCGCCGCGCAGATGTTCGGGATAACTCAGCACCAGGCCGCAGGCGCCGCAGCCGATCAGCCGCAGGTCCACTGCGCGCGGCACGGTGTTCATGCGCCGATCTCCCCCGCGTGGTCCCAAAGCGCGTGCAGATCAAAGGAGTTGAGCGCCGTGAGCAGGAAGGTCAGCGCGGCGAATCCCCACAGGCCGGGCTCGGCCGTGACCGAGGCCACGGCCGTCAGCTTCACCACAGAGACCAGCGCGCCGAGCAGGAATACCTCGACCATGCTCCAGGGCCGCATCTGCCGCAGCATGTGCATCGCCGCCGTGAACTCGTGCGGCTTTCGCCCCAGACGCAGCGGCGCCAGCACATACGTAAACAGACCGATCTGCAGCAGTGGAAAGAGAAACACGGCCGCCGCCGTCATCACCGCGACCGGGCCGACGCCCGCGTCGTAAGTTGCCAGGACGATTTGCCACAGTGTCGCAGCGCTGCTGGTGCCGCCGAGATCTAGCTGCATAACCGGATAACTGTTGGCGACCAGGAACGCGACCAGGCCCGCCACGGTGAGCGCCAGCATCGCATCGAGGCCGAGATGGCGGCGGCGGTAGAGCTCGGCGCCGCATTGCCCGCAGCGCGCGACCTCGCCCGGCCGCAGCGCGCCGCGGCGATAAACGGCGTCGCAGTGTTCGCAGATGACGAAGTTCAGTGAGGCCATGGGACGACCTGCGTGAGTGCGGAGAATGGTGCGGGTGACAGCCGCGCCGCGTCTCGAAGCCTATCAAAAACAGCGCGGAGTGGAGCGTATGGTCCCGGGAACGGGCGGCGGCATGCCCGAAATGCCGTCGGCATTCCCCTACATAAAAACCAAATAATTTCCCGTAAATTTACCCGCGCAGCAATGGTAGATACGACTCATCTGTGAATCGATGATTTTGGCGATGAGGCGGTTTGTGGACATCCAGACTGGCGCTTGCGATCACTGAACGAGGATAACGGAATGCAAAAAATCAATTTACGGTTAGTGACGACAGTAGCCGCTTTGGGAATCTGTGCAGCCGCAGCGGCGCCCGCAAACGCCGATGATCCCCCGCCCCCAGGCCAGCAGCAGAGCCTGTCCGTGGCCGTCAGCGTGCTGCCGCCCAGCGTGCAGGTACAGCTCGGCGCAAGCCCCGGTATCAATCTGGGTGTCGATCTTGGGGCAACACCCGGCAACTGCGAGCCTATGGATTTCCAGTTGTTCCCGGGGATTTGTGTGCCGCTAGGGCCAGGTATCCCAATAAGTCCCAACTGAAATTTGAAACAAAAAAACCGGCCTGAGCCGGTTTTTTTATTTGCGGGACTCAGTGGCGATAGCCCTTCACCCGCACCTTGAAGTTCATCGCCGGCCCCGGCGTCGGCGCAGTCTTGGTCTTGAGCACGTAGTCCGCGGGTTCCAGCGCGAGGTCGAGCTTGTAGAACACGCGCGCCATGGTCAGCGCCAGTTGCACTTCCGCGAGGCTCTTGCCCAGGCAGGTGTGCGGCCCGCGGCCGTAGGGCGAATAGACGCCGGATTGCAGATGCTCGGCGCGCGGTTTCTGGTAGCGGTCGATGTCGAACTGGTCCGCGTGGGGGAAATACTCGTCCATGAAGTGCGGCACGCTGGTGCCCATGTAAATCATTTCGCCTTCGCGGATCTGGTGGCCCTGGAAGACGAAATCCCTGGTTGCCGTGCGCATCTGCGCCACCGCGATGGGGTACAGGCGCATGGTTTCCATGATCGCGCCGTTGACCGCCGGCAGCTTTTTCATCAGGTCATCTTCTGAAATCTCTCCCTGTGCGAACAGTTCGTCCACTTCCTTGTGGATGCGCGCCAGCACCTCCGGGTGCTTGAGCACGGTGTAAACCGTGGCGGCGGTGGTGTTGGCGACGGTGTCAAGCCCGGCCGCATATGGGCCGGTGAGGGTCAGGATCAGGTCACTGGCGGGCATCACGTCGGGATGTGCGAGATGCGCGGCCATCACATCGTCGATCAGATTTTTTTCCTCGTCCGCGATTTTCCCGACGCGCGCCTTGGCGGCGGCAATCATCCTCTCGCCCAGCTCGAACAGGCGTGCCTTGGCTTTTTTGTAAACCGGGCGCTTGAGCAGGAATTTTGGCCGCTGGCGCGTCACCAGTACATTGAGGATGTGCAGGATCACCGTGCGGATGTCTTTCACGTATTCCAGCGGCGCGGCGCCGGTGAGGATGGTGCCGAGTTGGTCCACCACCATGTACTGCATGGATTCGACCACCGGCGTCAGTTCGCCGGTTTTCCAGTCGCGCGTGATCGAGCTGTCGGTGATCTTGATCAGTTCGTTATAGCGGCCCTTGATCGATTCCTTGGAATAGCCGCTGCGCATGATGTCGCGCAGCTGCTTGTGGCTCTCGCCATCCTCGCCGGACAGCGCGCGCGTCGCGCCGAATTCCGCGACCAGGCCCTGCCAGAACTCCTTGGAGCGCAGGCAGTCCTTGCCTTCGCGCGTGCCCAGGAAGGAGGCCGCCTCGACACCGGCCAGCGTCGTGTAGGTCTGGTTCAGGATCTTGACGCGGTAGACCGGGCCGAACTTGCGGTAGCAGTCGAGGAAAAATTTGGCCGGATCCTTGGCCATGTCGAACATGCTACCGACGAGGGGGAGGCCCGGAACCATCGGAGTTTTCTGGATGGCGAGCGTTTCAGTCATG